>NZ_AHBC01000028.1:0-51981 GCF_000236625.2 Halomonas sp. GFAJ-1 | reverse complement strand
CTGAAGTTGAAACGACACGACGCGGCATTGCCCCCTATTTGGAAGGGCAGGAGATCAGTGAAGTGCTGGTTCGCCAGCCGCGTCTTCGTGTACCCGTGCCTGATGATCTTGTTGAGCGACTGGTAGGGGCGCGGGTTGGTGTGTTAAAACGCCGGGCCAAGTACTTACAAATCCCCTTGGTAGTGCCTGAAGGGGGTGCCACGCTATTGTGGCACCYMGGCATGTCRGGCAGCTWGCGCAWCSSBCKMKTGKGKRAKTWCYKGRMMMRRCRTTTTMACACACCAACCCGCGCCCCTACCAGTCGCTCAACAAGATCATCAGGCACGGGTACACGAAGACGCGGCTGGCGAACCAGCACTTCACTGATCTCCTGCCCTTCCAAATAGGGGGCAATGCCGCGTCGTGTCGTTTCAACTTCAGGCAATTCGGGCATGATGAAAGCCTATGATGACAGCACAATGACAACGGCCCTGGCAGTGACATTGCCACTCCTTACTGACGCAAAAGTGGCACGCCCTAACAGAGACACTAACAAGCAGACATGCAAAAACCCGGCTTGGGGCCGGGTTTTTCAACAGGCGCTCGCCTGCAGTGAAAGCCGATCATCGTAACCGTGATTACTTGATCTTGGCTTCCTTGTAGATAACGTGCTTACGGACGACCGGGTCGTATTTCTTGAATTCGAACTTATCCGGTGTGTTCCGCTTGTTCTTATCAGTGGTGTAGAAGTGGCCTGTACCGGCACTAGACACCAACTTGATCTTATCGCGCATGGTTTAACTCTCCCAAAAGTGCTTAGCCAAAAGCTGGCTTAGATCGCGTCGCCGCGCTTGCGGATATCAACCAGAACCGACTCGATACCTTTCTTGTCAATAATACGCATACCTTTAGAGGAAACGCGCAGTTTGACGAAGCGGTTTTCAGCTTCAACCCAAAAACGATGGGTGTGCAGGTTCGGCAAGAAACGACGACGTGTCTTACGCTGGGAGTGAGAAACGTTATTTCCAGTTACCGGACGCTTGCCGGTAACCTGACATACTTTGGACATGAGAGCCTCCAACCACTTGGCGAGTTGTTCAAAACTGTCGGGCAAACCGGAGCAGGGAAGGAGTCGACGCCGTTAACCGCCAAGCTTTACCCAAATCCGTTATTCAACCCAAGTTTAAAGGTGGCACTTTATACCAGAGCGCCTAGCCACCGGCAAGGAAAACCGCCCAAAAAGGCCAAAAAAGGCGTTTTTTGGTCAGTTTACTTAGACAAACAACCAAAACCTTAAGGCCATTGTGTCGTTTATCTTTTTTATAGCCAGCCGCGCTCGGCAAATGAAACCACATCACCGTCACCCACCACAAAATGATCAAGCACCCGCACATCGAAGAGTGCAAGAGCATCTTTTAAGCGTTCGGTGATACGTCGATCAGCATCGCTTGGCTCAGCAACACCCGATGGGTGGTTGTGTGCCAGGATGACAGCACCTGCGTGCAATTCTAACGCACGCTTGGCAACTTCGCGGGGGTAAACGGACGCGCTGTCTAGGGTACCGCGAAACAGGGATTCATAGCGAATAATTCGGTGCTGGGTATCCAAAAAAAGGACCGCAAACTCTTCATGTCCTAAATGGCGCAGCTGGGAACTGAGATAGTGGCGTACCAGCGCAGGTGAAGTTAGCGCGTTACCACGCGCCAGCTGACTCGCCAAATGGCGCCTGGAAAGCTCAAGCGTTGCCTGCAATTGAGCAAACTTCGCGCTACCCAGCCCCCTAGCCGCACAGAACTGCGTTTGATCGGCCTCAAGCAGCTGCCTTAACCCACCAAAACTGCTCAGCAGATCCCGCGCCAAATCCACTGCCGAGCGTCCTTTAACGCCTACACGCAGAAAAATCGCCAACAGTTCGGCATCTGAAAGTGCCTGGGCGCCCATGTTTAACAGTTTCTCTCTTGGTCGCTCACCTTCTGGCCAATGATTAATCCCCATCCACGCCTCCCTGCTTGTTAGTTTAAAACCCCTCGACCACCAACATCTCACTATAACTAGCTTTTATACTCTCTGCCGGAGCATGCCAAAATAATCAGTCAAATGGTATGGTAAGCCTCTTTACGAACGTCACACTGGACTGCCCGCCATGGCTTCACTTCCGCTATCTTCTTTATCGTCGCTTACCGGCAAACGCCTGCTGCTAGGCGTTAGCGCGGGTATCGCGGCCTATAAAAGCGCGCTACTTGTTCGCTTACTCAAGCAAGCGGGCTGCGAGGTACGCGTGGTAATGACCGAGGGCGCCCAAGCCTTTATCACGCCGCTAACCCTGCAGGCGCTCTCCGGGGAGCCTGTGCGCACTTCACTGCTAGACCCCGAAGCCGAAGCCGGCATGGGCCATATTGAATTGGCCCGCTGGGCAGACGCCGTGGTTATTGCCCCAGCTACCGCCGACTTAATCGCCCGTTTAGTGCATGGCATGGCGGATGACCTGCTAACCACGCTGTGCCTGGCCTCTGAAGCACCCAAGCTGATCGCCCCTGCGATGAACCAGGCCATGTGGCGCCACCCTGCCACCCAGCGCAATATGGCGCAGTTAGCCAGCGATAGCTGGCAACTGATTGGCCCAGCGGCTGGGGATCAAGCCTGCGGAGATGTAGGCCCAGGCCGAATGAGCGAGCCAGAAGAGATTTTTAACGCGCTAGCTCAGCACTTTTCGCCTCCCGTCAAAGCGTCTGGCGAAATATCCAGCCGTGCACCACATATTGTGATTACCGCAGGCCCTACTCGAGAGGCGCTGGACCCAGTGCGCTACTTGTCGAACCACAGTTCAGGCAAGATGGGCTATGCACTAGCCGCTGAAGCAGCAGCGCAAGGCGCACGGGTCACGTTAATCAGCGGCCCGGTGAATCTACCCACCCCCCAAGGCGTCGCACGCATTGACGTGGAAACAGCGCTTCAGATGCACCAAGAAGCGCTGCGCTTAGCGCCACAGGCAGCGCTGTTTATTGGCTGTGCAGCGGTTGCCGACTACCGCGCCGAAAGCGCTGCCGTGCATAAAATCAAAAAAACCGACGATAACGACACGCTTACCCTTACGCTGATTAAAAACCCTGACATTATTGCCGAGGTCGCTGCACTGCCCAACAGCCAACGCCCCTTTGTGGTGGGCTTTGCCGCTGAAACTCAGGATGTAGCGCGCTACGCAAACGACAAGTTGCAGCGCAAGGGGCTAGATATGATCGTTGCCAATGATGTTTCCCAGCAGGGCCTCGGCTTTGGCAGCGACGACAACGCGGCCCTGCTCCTTTGGCGGGCAACCTCTGGCACTGAGCAGTTGGCAGCGCCGCCGCAAACTAAAAAAGCGCTGGCGACCCTCATCATTCGCCAAGCGCTGACGCTACTCCCCCCTCAACCCTCCGGAGCATTATCATGAGCAGCCCCCGCCCACGCCTGCAGTGCAACGTATTAGATGATCGCCTGCTCGACTACCTGCCCTCCTACGCCACGGCAGGCTCTGCGGGGATGGATCTACGGGCACTGTTAGATGAACCGCTAACCCTTGCCCCCGGCGACTGCGAACTCGTGCGCACTGGCCTTGCCATCTATATTGAAGACCCAAGCCTTGCAGGCATGATTCTGCCCCGCTCGGGCTTGGGCCATAAGCACGGCATTGTGCTGGGCAACCTAGTGGGGCTGATTGACTCCGACTACCAAGGAGAGCTGATGATCTCGGTGTGGAACCGTGGTCAAACAAGCTTTACGCTGGCGCCTTTCGAGCGTCTCGCGCAGTACGTGCTGGTGCCCGTGATCCAGGCAGAACTTGCCATTGTGGAAACCTTTGAAGACTCCACTCGCGGCACTGGCGGCTTTGGAAGTACAGGCCGTCAATAGACAGCCCGTCCACTCAGCACTTATTAAGGCCCGCTTCTCAAGGACTGACCATGACCGTACCTGCCTCCATCTTTCGCGCTTATGACATCCGCGGCATTGTCGATAGCACGCTCAATGAAGCCACCACTGAGCTGGTTGGTCGCGCCATCGGCTCGGAGGCCGCTGCCCGCGGCGAACATAGGGTGATTGTTGCCCGGGATGGGCGGCTTTCTGGGCCACGTCTGCAAGCGGCGCTGATGCGTGGCCTGCAAGCCGCTGGGCGGGATGTCATTGATATCGGCATGGTACCCACGCCGGTGCTCTACTTTGCGACCCACACGCTGCCTGAGAGCAGCTCTGGCGTGATGTTAACTGGCAGCCATAATCCGCCTGATTACAACGGTTTTAAAATTGTCCTGGCGGGGGAAACACTCTCAGGCGACGCCATCACCGCGCTCTACGAGCGGATACAAGCCGGCGACTTTACCCACGGCGAAGGCAGCGTGCGAACGCATGATCTACGCGCCGCCTATTTGGCGCGTATCCTCAGTGACGTGCACGTAGAGAGGCCGCTGAGCGCCGTGGTGGACTGCGGGAACGGCGTCGCGGGGGAGCTAGGCCCAGCGCTTATTGAGCGGCTGGGTGTTACCACTACACCGCTATTCGCTGAGATTGACGGCCACTTTCCCAATCACCACCCCGACCCTGGCAAGCCTGAAAACCTTCGGGATTTAATCCACCATGTGCAACAAACCGGTGCCGATATTGGCCTCGCGTTTGACGGCGACGGCGACCGTTTAGGGGTTGTCACACCCAGCGGCCGCATGATCTATCCCGATCATCTGCTAATGTTATTTGCAACTGACATGCTATCGCGCACCCCCGGTGCCAAGGTGATCTTCGATATCAAATGCACCGGCAACCTAGCCAAAGTCATCAGTAAAGCAGGCGGCGAACCCGAAATGTGGCGCACCGGCCACTCACTCATTAAAGCGCGCATGCGGGAAACAGGCGCTGAGCTGGGTGGTGAAATGAGTGGGCATATCTTTTTCAAAGAGCGCTGGTATGGCTTTGACGACGGCCTCTATGCCGCCGCCCGCCTGCTGGAAATTTTAGCGCGGTATCCTGGCAGTGCCGACGCGCTGTTTGATCAATTTCCACAAGATGTGGGCACACCCGAGATCAACATCACAGTACCGGACGAAGAAAAATTTGCCATTGTCGAGAAGCTTGCTCGTGAAGGCAG
This sequence comes from Halomonas sp. GFAJ-1, assembly GCF_000236625.2. Classification (NCBI taxonomy): domain Bacteria; kingdom Pseudomonadati; phylum Pseudomonadota; class Gammaproteobacteria; order Oceanospirillales; family Halomonadaceae; genus Halomonas; species Halomonas sp. GFAJ-1. The sequence continues at coordinate 46,889 of NZ_AHBC01000028.1, read as the reverse complement.
CTTCGGCGAAGGTGTCAGAACCACGCTGGATGGCATTCGCGTCGACTACCCCGACGGCTGGGGGTTATGCCGCGCGTCCAACACAACGCCAGCTCTAGTGCTGCGCTTTGAAGGCAAAGATGCCACGGCACTTACCCGTATACGCGAACGCTTTGCCCAAGCGCTGGCAGCGGTTTCACCAGCGCTTAACATTCCTGAAACCCCAGCACAATGAGCGCACCTTTAGAACGCAATAAAATAAAACAGCAAATTACCTAGCAGCGATTAAAAAAAGCAAAGGGATAACGTCATGAGTTCAGCAAGCCGCGACCCACAGGTCGTTGTGGAGGTGCTGTCAGAAGCCCTCCCCTATATCCAACAGTTTTCCGGTAAAACCGTAGTGGTTAAATACGGCGGCAACGCCATGACCGAAGATACGCTGATGGACTCTTTCGCCCGCAACATCGTCCTGATGAAAGAGGTCGGCATTAACCCTGTCGTTGTCCACGGTGGCGGCCCACAAATTGGCAGCCTGCTGGAAAAGCTCAATATCGAATCGCGCTTTGTTAATGGAATGCGTGTCACCGACTCCCAAACCATGGACGTTGTGGAAATGGTACTGGGCGGCCTGGTAAACAAAAGCATCGTTAACCTGATTAACCAAAGCGGCGGCAAAGCGATTGGATTAACCGGGAAAGACGGCGCGCAAATTCGCGCACGCAAGCTCAAGGTTGAACATCAAAGCCCCGAGATGACGGCACCGGAAATTATCGATATCGGTCATGTGGGCGAGGTAGAAGCAATCTCTACCGACCTGATCGAGATGCTCGCGGCTCGCGACTTTATTCCGGTTATTGCGCCCATTGGCGTTGATGCCGAAGGGCATAGCTATAACATTAACGCCGACCTGGTGGCTGGCAAGCTAGCTGAAGCGCTAAGCGCTGAAAAGCTGATGCTCTTAACAAACGTCGCAGGCCTGATGAATAGTGAAGGCGAGGTGCTTACCGGCCTGACCACTGCCCAAGTTGATGGCTTAATTGCTGACGGCACCATTTATGGCGGCATGCTACCCAAGATACGCTGCGCGTTAGACGCCGTGAAAGGGGGAGTAAACAGTGCCCATATCATTGATGGCCGCGTTCCCCACGCGGTTTTGCTGGAAATCTTTACCAACGCTGGGGTAGGCACCCTCATCACAGACGCAGAATAACCGCGACGGAGGGCTTAACGTCATGAGCGACGACCAGAAACCGCACCGCCGCGAGCAAATTCTGCACGCATTGGCCATTATGCTGGAGGAGGACAGCGGCAAGCGAATTACCACCGCCGCCCTGGCCCGCCAAGTAGGGGTCTCGGAAGCGGCGCTTTACCGCCACTTTCCCAGTAAGGCGCGCATGTTTGAGGGGTTGATCGACTTCATCGAAGAGAGCATTTTTGCACGTATTACCCGCATCCTGGAGGACATACCCGAGGCCGTGGGCCGCAGCGGCACTATGCTAGCACTGCTGCTTGGGTTTGCTGAGAAGAACCCGGGGCTTGCCAGGGTGCTTGGTGGCGACGTACTGACCGGCGAAACCGCACGCTTGCGCCAGCGGGTTCACCAGCTGTTTGAACGCCTGGAAACCCAGCTTAAGCAGGTGCTAAGGGAGGCTGAGATTCGGGAAGGCACGCGCACGACCATTCCCGCTTCAGCTGCCGCCAACCTGCTGATTGCTCACGTAGAAGGGCGTATCTCCCAATATGTGCGCAGTGACTTTAAACGCTTGCCCACTGAATATTGGGAAGACCAGTGGGCGCTGCTTTCTAGCCAACTGCTACGGGAAACGGTGCAGCCTGCCTAGCAGATAAGCGTTCACGCATCAAAAAACCCCGAAGGTCGTACCTTCGGGGTTTTTTATGACTACGTCGACTACGACCACATCGACTTTACGCGGCTAACGCCTCGCCCATTTTCTGACGCAGCTTTTTCATTGCGTTCTTTTCGAGCTGTCGAATGCGCTCAGCGCTCACGCCGTATATGTCGGCAAGATCGTGAAGCGTTGCTTTATCGTCGGTCAACCAACGACGCTGCAAAATATCCCGTGAGCGCTCATCCAGATCTTTCAGCGCCAACTGAAGACGACGCGTGGAGTCCTCTTCAAAGTCGCTATCTTCAATCTGTGATGCTGGATCTGCCGAGGCATCGTCTAGAAAGAAGGCAGGCGCTTGATACGTGCTCTCGTCATCTTCACCGGGAGAGGCATCATAGCCTGCATCAAACGCCGAAAGGCGGCCCTCCATGTCACGAACAATCTCCGGCTTAACATCGAGGTCTTTAGCAATTGCGCTGACTTCGTCGTTATTCAACCAGGATAAACGCTTTTTAGCGCTGCGCAGGTTGAAGAACAGCTTACGCTGCGCTTTGGTGGTGGCGATTTTTACAATTCGCCAGTTGCGCAGTACAAACTCGTGAATTTCTGCTTTGATCCAGTGCACGGCAAAAGACACCAAACGCACACCCTGATTAGGATCAAAGCGCTTGACGGCCTTCATCAAGCCGACGTTACCCTCTTGGATCAGATCCGCCTGGGGTAAGCCGTAGCCTGAGTAACTGCGGGCAATGTGCACAACAAAACGCAAGTGCGAAAGCACCAGACGGCGTGCAGCTTCGAGATCCCCTTCATCGTGGAGGCGGAATGCGAGCTCACGCTCCTCCTCAACACTGAGAACAGGAATACCGTTTACCGCTTGAATATAGCCGCCCAGGTCATGGCCTGGAGAAAGCTGTCCCACCGGTATAAGACTAGTGCTCATGTGCAGGTGGTCTCCCTTGTAACCAATCGTGGAAACGTACTGGCGTGGTGGGCCGATACGTTGTGTATTATCTACTAAGACTTTAGCCTAAGCATAAGGTTCAGGCGAGCGATGCCGTACGTGTTTACGCTGTGCACCGCACCCTTATAAAACAGGGGTGGTAATTCCCGTTTATGCCCACATAACAATAACTATCATAGCTATCAGTAAAAGCGCTGTTAGCCATTAAAAAGTAATTAGCGCGGACGAATACTGGAAAGGTGTCGCGTAACGGCCAGCCATGCGCCTAACCAGCCCAATAGTGTACTGCAAGATAGCAGAATTGTAGACCCCGCCACGTCTAATTGCGGCAAGACAAAACTAGCGCCATAGCTTGCCGCCAATGCTGCTACAGGCATCGCTAGCCAGTGGTTACCAAGCCCTAGCAATCCTAACGCTAACAAACCGCCGCCAAAGCCATACCAGGCGCCACTGTACAAAAAAGGCCGCCGGACAAACGCATGGGTGGCGCCAATCAGCATAACCACTTCGATTTCCCGCCGACGGCTCTCAACAGCGAGCCGTATTGTATTGCCGACCACCAACAACACCCCTAGCCCGAACAATGCCCCGAGCGCAAGCGCAACACGGCGGCCAAGGTTAGCCAAGTGGCGCAGGCGCTCCACCCAGGCTAAATCAAGGCGCACTTCGTCCACCCCAGTAAACGTTTCAAGCCGCTGGGCCAATTGATCCATGGCAATGGGGTCAACGCTTTGCGGGTAAATCACAATGCTGGCGGGCAGCGGGTTATCTTCAAGCCCGGCCAAGGCGTCATCTAACCCTAGCGACTGTTGAAACTCCGCCATACCCTCTTCTGCACTGATCAAGCGGGTTTGCATAACATCGTCTTCTGCGCCAACCGCCTCCTCAATACGCGCCGCCTGCGCAGCATCTACAGCAGTTTCCAGGTACACGGTTAACGTGGCGCTCTCTTCTAGCTCCGCATCCAACAGCTTAGCGCTATCAAGCGTGAGCCACAGGGCGGCGGGCAGCACCAGGGCAATGGCAATGGCCAGCATCGTTAGCAGATTACCCACCGGGTGGCGCACCAGCCGGTAGAGGCTATCGAAGGCCATGGCCCGGTGGTGGCGCCCCCATGCACGAAGCCGACTGGTAAAGCGCGTTTGCTGTGAACGCGCGCCGCGCCGCTCAGCAGGCGGCTCACTGGGCCGCTTCGCCGCTTGACGTTGACCTTTGGGCGCCGCGCCTTTCGTGCGGGGTGTCACGGCACGCTTCATACGGCCCCCTCGTCAGCAATTAATCGCCCATCGCGCAGGCGCAAAATGCGGTGACGCAGCCGGGCGATCAGCGCCAAGTCGTGGCTGGCGATCATCACCGTCGTGCCGATTCGATTGAAATCCTCAAACAGCGCCATAATGTCAGCAGAGAGCTGTGGATCCAGGTTACCGGTGGGTTCGTCAGCAAGCAGTAAAGCAGGCTTATTGACCACTGCACGGGCAATACCCACCCGCTGCTGCTCGCCACCGGAAAGCTCTACCGGCAGCGCTTTTTCACGGTGTAAAAGTCCTACTTTATCGAGCGCGGCGCGTACCCGCCGCGCCGCTTCACGGGGTTCTACCCCCTGAATTTCCAGGGGCAGCGAAACATTGTGGTAAACGCTACGATCGAATAGTAGCTGGTGATCCTGAAAGACCACGCCAATTTGTCGACGATAAAACGGCACCTGGCTAGGGTGTAACTGGGCGATATCGTGCCCAGCCACTACCACACGACCACGGCTGGGCTTTTCAAGGCGCATAATCAGCCGTAGCAGCGAGCTTTTACCTGCACCGGAGTGGCCGGTAAGAAACACCATTTCTCCTCTCGCAACGCGAAAGTTGAGGTGCGCCAGCGCGTCAAAGCGCCCTCCATAGCGCTTTCCCACATGTTCAAAAGCGATCATCCGCGACTATCGTCCCCTTGCTGGTCAAACAGCGCTGTGACGAAGTCATTGGCATCAAAGGGGCGCAGATCATCTATCCCTTCACCAACACCGATAAAGCGAATCGGCGTTTCCAGCTGTTTAGCCAAAGCAAAGATAATCCCCCCCTTGGCAGTACCATCCAGCTTGGTAAGCGTAATACCGCTGATGGGCACGGCTTCGTTGAAGGTGCTGGCCTGGGAAATGGCGTTTTGCCCGGTACCCGCATCCAGCACTAGCATCACCTCGTGAGGGGCTGTTGTATCTAGCTTCTGCATGACACGGTGGACTTTTTTCAGTTCTTCCATCAGGTGGCTTTTGTTGTGCAGCCGCCCAGCGGTGTCGGCAATCAGTACGTCCACACCGCGCGCTTTTGCCGCCGCCACTGCATCGTAAATCACCGAAGCGCTATCGGCCCCGGTGTGCTGGGCAATCACCGGCACGCTGTTACGTTCGCCCCATACCTTAAGCTGCTCTACTGCTGCTGCGCGGAAGGTATCGCCCGCGGCCAGCATGACGCTTTTACCTTCACGCTGGAAACGCTGGGTCAGCTTGCCGATGGTCGTGGTTTTACCCACCCCATTGACCCCTACCACTAAGATGACAAAGGGACCATCACTCTCTTTTTCAAAGCTAAGGGGTGTGGCCACCGGCGACAGCATAGCCGCCAGCTCCTCCTGCAAACCGCGATACAGCGCTTCAGGGTTGTTTAACTCTTTGCGTGATACCCGAGCCTCAAGCCGCTCGATAATATCGCTGGTGGCCTCAATCCCCACATCGGCCATGAGCAGTTGTGTCTCTAGGTCTTCAAGCAGCTCGTCGTCTATCTGCTTTTTACCTAAAAACAGATCAGCGATGCCGTCGGTAAGATTGGCACGTGTTTTACCCAGGCCTGACTTAATGCGGGCAAACCAACCCTTTTTGTCACCTTGTTCGGCCACCGGCTTTTCTTGCAAGGCCGGCTTAGGCGCGGGTGTAGATTCTGGCTCTGGCTCTGGCTCTGGCTCTGGCTCTGGCTCTGGCTCTGGCTCTGGCTCAGCGTCCGGGATAGGCGCTACCGGCTCAACCCTCGCTTCTGTAGGGGCTGGTTTTTCTGCAGTAGTTGGCTGCTCATCACTTAGAGCATCTGGCTCAGCGGGGGCATCCATCGGCGCTTGCTGATCATGCTGCTCTAAGGGCTGTTGATTTTCTTGCTGCTCCTGCTGGGAGTCGTGCTTTTTCTTACGCTTGAAAAAACCAAACATGGGTGTCATCCGACTTAAAAGTGAACATTGTGACCATCCTACCACCGCCAACCAAGACTTTGGATAAGCAGCCCGCTACAATCCGCATTATGAAACGACAACGCCCCCCACACTCATCTACTTCCCGACGCGCTGACGCAAAGCCCATGGGCAAGCTGCGTATTATCGGCGGTGATTTTCGCCGCCGCCAGCTTCCCGTGCTCGACCATCCTGGCTTAAGGCCCACGCCAGACCGCGTGCGCGAAACGCTGTTTAATTGGCTCGGCCAACAGCTCTATGGCACACAGGTGCTGGACTTATTTGCGGGCACGGGCGCGCTGGGAATTGAGGCGCTCTCCCGGGGAGCTTCCCAGGTTATCTTTGTCGAGCGCGATGCGCAGGTGGCCACGTTAATCCGCGACAACCTAGCATCCCTTGGGGCGCCTCAAGGCGAGGTCGTCACCGCCGATGCGCTGACGTTTCTTGGCTCACTGGGCCAGCCTGCGGACGTTGTCTTTTTAGACCCGCCGTTTCATCAGGGGCTTGCTGCCCCCTGCTGCGCAGCACTGGAAGCGGGGGGTTGGCTAGCACAGGAAGCCACCATCTATCTGGAAACCGAGCAGACACTGACGCCAGAGGTGCCTGCTAACTGGCAGCTACACCGTGAAACCCGCGCTGGCGAGAGTACTGCAAGGCTCTATTATCGCCAGCCAGCGTAAAGCGCTTGCCGCCGCCCTGCCACGGCGTTACGCTCGCCCGATTGATTGGCTATTTTATTCCCTTAACGGCGGACACCCCCCGCCGCTATTTACTGGAGGTAGGCATGAGCCTTGAATTGTTTAACCAGCTAGAGCAGAAAGTCACCGACACCGTCGAAGCGCTGGAAATGATGAAACTGGAAAACGAAGAGCTGCGTAGCGAAAACGCTCAGTTAAAACAGGAGCGTGAAGAGTGGGAGCGCCGCTTACAGGGCGTGCTTAGCAAATTTGATGGCATGGACGACAATGCCTGATAGCAACGCGCTTTAGCAGGGCCGCGACATTAAGAGTGCATCTTCTCGCCCGGTAGCCCCTTGCACTGCCGGGTAGTAATGTCGGCGGCGGCCATCTTCGCTAAAACCATGCTGCTGATACAGTCGGATGGCAGGCTGGTTACTTGCCCGCACCTCAAGCAATAGCCGTTCGCTTTGCCACTGCTCAGCACACGCGATCACCTCCCCAAGCAGTTGCCTTCCAATCCCCTGCCCTTGGCATGCAGGCAATACAGCAATGGCCTGCAGTTCAGCATCAAAGGGTAGGCGTGCCACCATGGCGTAGCCCATGAGTCCATTTTGCTGCCAAAACCCTACTACTTGTGATGTCGTATCGCTGAGCGCATCGCTAAGCTGCTGCGGGCTTGCACCGCTATAGGCCTCGGCTTCAAGGGCGTGGAGCAAAGCAGCATGTGAGGGGGTCAGCGGACTAATCACGGCGCTGAGCTTCGCCACTGATCAGCTAGCGCGACTAGCTTAGGCCATAGCGCACGCTTAGCATTGCCACTCTGGGTAAGCGTCGCTAAAGCGGGCCCCTGCCATACCGGCAGCCCCAAGGTATGACTCTTATCCTGATTAACCGCCATGACCTGCACCAAGGGTGCGTCATCGGCTACTGAATCAGCTCCCCACCACAGCACGTGCTCTAGCTGCCAGCCTTGCCGACTGGCGGCACCGGCTATAAAAGCAGCCACACCATCCCGGGCTTCTTCTAGCGGCTCTTCCGGCGTAAACACGGTGGCCATTGGCGGCCATTTAAAATAGATGACCGCTGGCAGCGCGCCGTTTAGCACGCCTGCTGCCCGCAGCATGTTGGCCAACAACTGCTGCTCGCTGGGCCCAAGCTCACCCTCACAAATCGCCAGCCAGCGTCCACCGAGACACACACAGGAGAGGCTGAATTCAAGCGGCTGTGCCTGCTGAATCGGCGTAATGCTTGCCGCAGGCTCGGCGGGTGCTTCCACTTCTGGGGCAACGGCAGGCGCCTCCTGGCCTAGCAGTGCGCGCACGGCCGACGGCGATGCAGCCCCTGAGGGCACCGAGGAAGGGGTTGCAGCAGACGGTGTTTGGCTGCGCGGGCGCGGGGTTGCGGGGGCGTCATCCAGCAAGGCATGCAAGCGCTCGCGAGGGGGCTGAGACGCAGGGGCGTCTTCCCACTCGCAGGCTTGGGTAGGCAGCGCGTTAGGCAGTTCATAACGTGACGCCCAGGCAGTGATGCCCATGGCGTCAAGATACTGCCTGCGAATAACCTCAGGGGTCACTGGCCGCCGCCGCGGCAGTTGGGAGAATCCGGGCGCTCGCCGCCCCGTGCCTGCCACTCTTTGGGCGTGTACAGATGCAGCGCCAACGCGTGCACCGGGCCAGTTAGCTCATCAGCCAACAGGGCGTAAATTTGCTGATGGCGCTTCACCGGCATCATGCCATCGAAGCTATCGCTCACCAGGGTCACTTTAAAGTGAGTTTCGGCGTTCGCTGGCACGTTATGCATATGGCTTTCATTCTCTACGTGCAGCACGTCTGGGGTTAACGCCGCTAACTTCTGCTCTATTTGTGTCTGCATCGCCATGGGGGCTCTCCTTCAATCAGCAACCGCCCTATTGTACGCCCTTACTTACCAACAGACGATGCCCGACGCTCAACAAGGGCACGCTGAGCGAGGCTTACCCGTGAAAGGCTTGCCACCAGTGCTAGCAGCGTGGTGCCCGCTCCCAACCAAAGCGTAACCTGCACAGGCAGGCCAAGGGCCAGTGCAGCCCCCACTAGCGCCACCCCAAACGACTGCCCAACGGTACGGGTAGTACTCATCACGCCGGAGACGTTGGCACTGCGCGCAGGCGGCAGGCTACCCATCATCTCTCGATTGTTCGGCGGCTGGAATAGCCCAAAGCCAATGCCACAGAGCGCCGTGCGCCACAGGCTATCAGCCACGCCGCTAGTCTCATCCACCAGCGCCAGCGCCACCAACCCAATAATCAGCAGTACGAGCCCAGTGCTAGAGAGCAGACTGGGATTAATCCGGTCGGCCAAGCGCCCTGCCAGCGGTCCTACCACCATAATGGCCAGCGGCCAGGGGGTGAATAGCCATGCAGTTTCCAGCGGCGAGAAGCCCATCTGCTCCTGATACAGGAACGACAGCGCCACAAAAGTTAATCCCTGGCCAATAAACGCCAAACCCGACGCCGAGACCGCGAGTGTAAAGCGCTTCTCCGCGAATACGCTCAGTGGCAACAAAGGGAAAGGGGCACGGCGCTGGCGACGGATAAACAGCGCACAGGCCGTGACGGCCAGCAGTGCCCAGCCGCCGCTTTGCCACAGCGGCGCGGCATGACCAACGGCGTCCATGGCAATAAAAAAGCTGGCCAGCATCAGTATGGAGAAACACGCGCCCTGGATGTCAAAACTGCCCTGGCGCGGCTTGTCCCGTGGCAACGCCCGGCTGGCAAGCCACAGCGAGCAGACCCCCAGCGGCACATTTAGGGCAAACAGCCACGGCCAGTCGGCAAAGGAGAGAATCACACCACTGAGGGTAGGGCCCGCCGCGTAGCCACCGGCAACGACTAAAGCACTCAGGCCAAGCGCACTGCCCAGCAGACGCGATGGAAAGATCGCTCGATACAGCGAAGGCCCAATCGAGAGCGTGGCCGCGGCCCCTAACCCTTGCAGGGCGCGAAACACCAGCAACGTTTCTAAGTTACGCGATAGCGCCGCCCCCAGAGCGGCCACCACAAAGGTCGCTAAGCCAAACAGGTAGAGCCGCCTGCGGGTAATCAGCTCACTGATACCGGCAAACACTAGCAGGAATGCCGCACACACGACCTGGAATAAATTGGTGATCCATACAGCTCTGGAAGCAGGCACGTTAAGGTCAGCGGCAATGGTCGGCAGCGCTAAGTTGATCATGGTGGTATCCACCACCGCCATCAGCGTGCCGGTGACCAGCGCTAATACCGCCAACGCGCGCTCTGGCCCTGGCAGGCCGTCGTCACCTGGGCGGGATTCAAACAGTCGCATGGTTGTCAGTTCCTAAACAGCCCCCTTAAAACAGTAAAACCGGCCGAAGCCGGTTTTACGATGCGCTTACGCTAAAAATAATAGCACGCTAATCTTGTTCGTTGTCGAGTAGCAGCGCATCTTCAACCTCGGAGATCTCCAGGGCGGTTTCGTCGTCCAGGTCAATCGCCAAATAACTGTGCTCAACGCGCAAGAAGTCCTGAAACAGCGACCAATCGAGTTTCTCTGGCCACTGACGCTCATCCTCTTCCCAAGCGCGCAGCTCGGTCTCCAGGATTTCTACGTGGCGTTCGCGAACAAAGGTCTCCAGCGCTTCAGGGGTATCCATTTCAGGAATAAGATACACCGTGCTTTCACGTTCGACGTCGTCCAGGGTCAGGTCGTCGTCTCCCATGGTGGGTTCGAGCGCATTGATCCAGTCCACGAAGGTCTGGGTCGGCCTGACGCTCAGGGCAGAGCGATTTAGCAGTTTCATGGGATTCTCCTCGCCGTCGAAACGTTGACCATTATGGGCGCTAAAACGCGTCCTTACCAACTTTTCGTCCGTCACCGGACAGTTAGCTGGATTTAATCTACTTCGGGGCGCATTGCCGGGAACAGCAGTACATCACGAATGGATGGGCTGTCGGTAAACAGCATCACCAAACGGTCAATACCAATGCCTTCACCTGCTGTCGGAGGCATGCCGTACTCAAGCGCGCGCACGTAGTCCGCATCGTAGTACATCGCCTCCAGGTCGCCAGCGTCTTTTTCCGCTGCTTGCTCGCGGAAACGCTCCGCCTGGTCTTCGGCGTCGTTAAGCTCCGAGAAGCCGTTAGCGATCTCTCGACCACCCACGAAAAACTCAAAACGGTCGGTAACGAACGGATTGGCATCGTTGCGCCGCGCCAGCGGGCTGACTTCTGCTGGATATTCAGTGATAAACGTCGGCTGGTCCAACTTGTGCTCGGCCACCTCTTCGAAGATTTCGGTCTGGATTTTGCCTAGGCCCCAGCTCTCTTTCACCTTGATACCCAGCTTTTCAGCCACTGTCCGCGCGGCTTCCAACGTATCGAGATCCGCATTGGTGATACCGTCGCCATGATCAAGAATCGCTTGGCGCAACGTCAGGCGATGGAAAGGCTGGCCAAAGTCGTAGCTGGCGCCTTGATAGCTCAGCGTCGTGGTACCCAGCACTTCTTCGGCGGCGGTGCGCAGCATGGCTTCGGTCATGTCGAGCAAGTCACGGTAGTCCGCGTAGGCCCAATAAAACTCGACCATGGTGAACTCAGGATTATGCCGTGTGGAGAGCCCTTCGTTACGGAAATTACGGTTGATCTCGAACACTTTCTCGAAGCCGCCCACGACTAGCCGCTTAAGATAAAGCTCCGGGGCAATACGCAGATACATATCAATATCTAGCGCGTTGTGGTGAGTGATAAACGGCCGCGCCGCCGCGCCGCCAGGAATCGGCTGGAGCATTGGCGTTTCCACTTCCATAAAGCCACGGGCTTCAAAGAAGCGTCGCATGGAGCTGATGACCGCCGCCCGCGTCTCAAACACTTTACGCGACTGCGGATTCATAATCAGATCCACATAGCGCTGGCGGTAGCGCGCCTCTTGGTCGGTCAGGCCGTGGAACTTATCGGGCAGCGGGCGCAGGCTCTTTGTAAGCAGCTGCGTCTCTTTCATCATCACGTAGAGATCGCCCTTACCCGATTTATGCACCGGGCCACGGGCAGCGACGATATCGCCGATATCCCAGCCTTTGATATCCTCAAGCACGTCTTCCGGCAGGCCCTTTTTATCCACGTAGAGCTGAATCTGACCAGCCACATCCTGAATCACGATAAAGGGGCCGCGTTTACGCATAACACGACCCGCCACCGAGGCGTGGTGGTCAAGCGTTTCCAGCTCTGCCTTATCCTTGTCGCCCAGCAGGTTTTGCAGCTCAACGGTTAAGCTGTCGCGGCGGAAATCATTCGGGAAAGCGCTCTTACCCTGCTCGGCCGTGCGCTCACGGTGGGCCGCGAGTTTGGCTCGGCGCTCGGCGATCAGGTGGTTTTCGTTATCGAGAGAAGACGCGTCTTGGTTAGCCATCGGGCACCCTATTCATGTTCAAACGCTAAAAAATTACAAACCCTGCTTCAGGCTAGCGACGATAAACTGGTCTAAATCACCATCGAGCACTTTGTCGCAGTTGCTGGACTGAACGCCGGTGCGCAGGTCTTTGATACGCTGATCGTCCAATACATAAGAGCGAATTTGGCTACCCCAGCCGATATCAGCTTTGGAGTCTTCTGCTTCCTGCTTGGCCACATTGCGCTTCTGCATTTCGTGCTCCCACAGCTTCGCTTTTAACTGCTTCATGGCGAAGTCGCGGTTGGCGTGCTGGCTGCGCTGATTCTGGCACGCCACCACAATACCCGTGGGCTCGTGGGTGATCCGCACTGCAGAGTCGGTGGTGTTAACGTGCTGGCCACCGGCACCACTAGAGCGATAGGTGTCCACGCGCAGGTCGGAAGGATTAATTTCAACTTCAAAGCTGTCGTCGATTTCTGGTGACAAAAACACCGACGCAAAGGAGGTATGGCGACGGCCACCGGAGTCAAACGGGCTTTTACGCACTAAACGGTGAACGCCGGTTTCAGTACGCAGCCAGCCAAAGGCGTAATCACCCTGAATGTGGATCGACGCAGATTTAATACCTGCCACTTCACCTGCGGAAATTTCAATAATCTCTGCTTTAAAGCCGTGGCTCTCTGCCCAACGCAGGTACATGCGCAGCAAGATGTTCGCCCAGTCTTGCGCTTCGGTACCGCCAGAGCCTGACTGAACATCCAGATAGGCGTTGTTCTCGTCCATTTCACCGGAAAACATGCGGCGAAACTCAAGCTTTTCTAGCGCGCCTTGCAGGCCATCAAGTTCGCTACGAACTTCCTCAACGGTGCCTTCGTCCTCTTCCATTTCGGCCAGTTCTAGCAGGTCGCGGCTATCAGCCAAGCCCTGATCGAGTTCGTCAATAGTCGCCACAATGGCTTCAAGGGAAGCACGCTCTTTGCCCAGCTTCTGGGCGTAGTCCGGGTCGTTCCAAACGTTGGGGTCTTCAAGCTCGCGGGAAACTTCTTCTAGCCGATCTTTACGCTCGGCATAGTCAAAGATACCCCCTAAGAACGTCTGTCCGCTCAGACAGGTCCTTGATCTGGTTATGAATCGGGTTAGTTTCCAACATGGACGCCCTTGCCTTGGTCAGTAGTGCACGGTTCAAAAGAGACAGGCGCCGCTGGGCCGACTGCGCGCTATTACGTTAAACGTTAGCACCCGCCAGCCCAGCGGCGAAATTCTAAGGCGCATTGTAACGAAACCTAGCGCTTACCGCACCCACCCCGCGTGGATGGTCACTCTGTACAAATTCCCGGCTGAAAGCAAAAACCCGGCCGAGGCCGGGTCAGTGACTAACGATAGTCGATCAATAAGTGTTAACGCGCTATCCGTTAGAAGCGGTAGGTAAGCTGAGCACCGAAACCATGGGCTTCGTTTTTGTAGTCACCGGAATAGTTAGAGGTAATAGGCGGTGTTTGTTGACCAGCTACCGTAAAACTATCGGTTTTAGTTTGCTCAACTTGGGTGCCGCGCTCTGTCAAGTAAGAGTAGGCAAAGTCTAACGTAAGATCAGGTGTTGGGCTCCAGCCTGCGCCAATGGAAAAGATACGACGGTCATCTGAAGGAATGCGCACACTACGGGTGGCATCCTGGGTTGGCGTGAAATCCAGCGTAACACCCGCACGAAGAGCTAGTGCAGGCGTTAGCTGATACTCACCACCGGTTGAAAAAGCCCAAGCATTTGAGTAGTTCTGCTGCTCGTTAGTAATTACATCACGCTCTACGCCACTCACGAGAATCTTGTCAAAGCGACTCCAGCGTGCCCAGGAAGCACCAAACATGAGTTTGAGGTCATCACTCATCTGCTGGGTAAGAGAGAAGTTAACCGTTTCAGGTGTAGTTAAGTCTAAAGAGGCATCATCCGTAATAGTGCCTAGGCCTAACTGATCCAGCACAGGAGAACTTGCCGTGAAGTCACCCTCAAGTGTGTAATCAACCTTTGAGCGATAAGTTAAACCAAAGGTCGTTTCTGGCACCGGCTGATAAATCACCCCGAGATTATAACCCCAGGCTTCATCGTCACCCTCAACCCGCGAATCTACTTCAGTGATAATTGGAGAGCCATCAGGCGCTTGTCCAACAGCCACGGGTACTTGGCGGTGCAACTCTCCATCCACACGGTTATAGGTTAAACCAACGCCTACGCCCCACTGCTCATTGAAGCGATAAGACACCGTTGGCTGGGCCGAGATAACTCTAACTTCAGTGTAGTTACCTTGGTTACGTCCCATAAAACCATCTTCATAGTCGGTTTTCGAGCCAAAAGGAGCATAAACCCCAAAACCAAACGCCAGCTGTTCGTTAACGGGTTGTGCATAAAATGCAAAGGGAATTAACGTTCCCGGCACCATATCGCCGTCATTACTCCCTCCCGCCGAACCTAATGGCAGCGAGCCCCCTGGCGTTTCCAGAAAGCGGCTAGAGGTAGGGTTGTCTATATCAGAGTTGACATTTAGATAGGTTCCACCCGCAGTGATTTGGGCACGATCGAGAAATGACATGCCCGCTGGATTGCCAAATACGATGGTGGCATCGTTAACGTTGGAGCTACGGCCTGCGTGCCCATACCCCTGACCACTGACGCTCTGTTCGTTGATTTGGTACCCGCCTGCGTTCGCTTGGCTGGCAAATGCTACCGCTGCGATTGCAGCCGTCAGAGTGAGCTTTTTAAAGTTATTATACATAGTGGGCCTCTCTTCCCAATGATCCAGTGGATAGTGCCATCCACCCTCGTTGTTCTTACGTGTTAGTTTTCGCCCAATGCAGGGTTTGGTTCAAGGGCAAACGAGCGTTTTATTTTGTTTTTTACTTATACATTAGTCGCACGACTGTTTTAAATCAGTGTTTTAGTCCTATTGGCTGAGTGTTCGAACGTCGCTTGACCTATGGGTTACCCATAGGTTTTAAACTGAATCAGCTTAATTTATGGAAGCGGGGGAAGTTATGCAAACAGCCACAATAAAAGTTGGCGAGCTAGCCAAGCGCGGTGGCGTTACCGCTGAAACAGTGCGTCACTACACTCGTGAAGGCCTCTTGGCGCCAACGCGCCACCCTGACAATGGCTACCAGCTCTATTCCGGCACCGATGCTGAGCGCCTGCAATTTATTCAGCGGGCGCGCAAGCTCGGTTTTAGCGTAGCGGAAATCCGCGACATTTTGGCCCACGCTGACCAAGGCGACTCCCCCTGCCCGCTGGTACGCGATCTGCTCGCGAACCGTTTGCCGCAAATTCGCGCGCGCATTACCGAACTAGAGGCACTTGCCCAGCGTATGGAACAGGCGCTGGAAAGCTGGCAGGAGATGCCCGATGGCACGCCAGACGGCCACAGCCTATGCCGATTAATTGAAAGCTTTCCTGAGGAGGCACCATGCAGCGCAAAACCGTGCAGCCACAAACGCTAACCCGCACCGTGCCGGGCATGAACTGCCAGGGCTGTGTTAAGCGTATGCGTGAGGCTATTCAAGCCCAGGACGCAAGTGCCGACGTGACAGGGTTTCCCGAAGAAAAACGTTTAGAGGTTACCAGCCTGCTGGATGGCGACACCCTGGATAGCGTGCTGAGTGAAGCAGGTTACCCGCACGGCGAACTCCCCGTTGAAACTGCGGCACCTAGTGGGCAGGCACCGAGCCCTGGCAAGGCGGTTGAAGGCCCTGCCGCCAATACCCCACAACAGCGCCTGCTGATTAGCGGCATGACCTGTGCTGGCTGCGTAAAAAGCGTTGAGAAGGCGCTTATTAACACCCCTGGCGTCACTGCAGCCTCGGTGAGTTTTGGCACCCACACCGCCCAGGTCTCGGGAAGTGCTGAACGCGATACACTGATTGAGGCCGTAGCGGCAGCAGGCTATAGCGCCGAACCCATTGTGGATATGCGCGAGGCCGAGCGCACCCGCGAAGCTCAAGAAGCCATTACCTACCGTCAACGCCTACGGGGCAGCGCGCTGTCGCTTGCCCTTGCCATACCGCTGATGCTAAGCATGTTTGTCTACCACCCCCACCCCATGGGTGTTGGGCGTATTTATTGGTTAGTGGTGGGTTTACTCACCCTAGCCATTCTGGCCTTTCCAGGGCGGCACTTTTTTACCAACGCCTGGAAACAGTTTAAGCACCACCAAGCCAATATGGACACGCTCGTAGCCATGGGCACTGGCACCGCTTGGCTCTATTCTATGGCGGTGGTGCTGTTTGCACCTTGGCTGCCGGAGGTAGCCCACGGCATCTATTTTGAAGCGTCAGCCATGATTATCGGGCTTATTCTGTTAGGTAATGCCCTCGAGCTTCGCGCCCGCGGACGCACCAGCAGTGCCTTAAAACGCTTGCTCGACCTGCAGGAAAAAACCGCCCGAGTGATTCGCAATGGCAAAGAGCAGGAAGTGCCTATTGAAGAGGTGGTTCTGGATGATCATGTTCGCGTACGCCCCGGTGAGCGGCTGCCAGTGGATGGCATCGTGCTTGAGGGCCAAAGCTATATCGACGAGTCCATGCTCACCGGTGAGCCGCTGCCCGTGCATAAATCTAATGGTGACGAGATTAGCGCAGGGACGGTTAACGGCAACGGCAGCTTGGTCTTTCGTGCCACCCGGGTGGGCAGCGATACCCGTTTGGGGCGAATCACCGAACAAGTGGCCAGCGCGCAAAACTCCCGCCCCCCTATTGGCGAGCTAGCCGATAAGATATCGGGCATTTTTGTTCCAAGCGTCATGATCATTGCGGTGCTAACGGCGCTAGCCTGGTACAACCTTGGCCCCGCACCGGTCGTCATTCATATGTTGGTCACTGCCACCACCGTACTCATTATTGCCTGCCCCTGCGCCCTGGGGCTGGCAACCCCCATCTCTACCATGATTGGCGTGGGCAAAGCGGCTGAAAACGGCGTATTGGTGCGCACCGGCGAAGCGCTGCAGACCGCCAGTCGCCTAACCACTCTCGTGGTCGATAAAACCGGTACGCTCACTGAGGGCAAACCCCGCGTTACTGATGCCACGATGCTTCACAACGACGCTGCTCAAGTGCTGGCCTGGGTAATGGCATTGGAAAGCCGCTCGGAACATCCCCTAGCCAATGCCCTAACGGCCTACGCCGAAGAGCAGCACGCCCATGCCGATGTACTCACAGCCTTTGAGAGCGTCACCGGGGGCGGTGTAAAGGGAGCCAGCCAAGCAGGCGATACCCTGCTTCTGGGGAATGCCCGCTTGTTAGAAGCGGCGGGTGTGAGTCTCTCACCCGCTGAACAGAGCGTTCGCCAGTTGGAAGCCAAAGCCCGCTCGCTGGTGTACCTTGCGGTGAACGGCGAGCTTGCCGCGCTGTTTGGGGTAAGCGACCCACTACGTGAAGACGCGGCAGCGGCGGTAAAACGCTTGCAGGATGATGGTTTAACCGTCGTGATGCTCACCGGCGATAATGAACACACCGCCGCCGCCGTGGCCCGGGAAGTGGGCATCAGCGAGTTCAAAGCAGGCATGACGCCGGATGACAAGCACGCAGAAATTGAGCGTCGCCAGCAGGCTGGGGAAGTTGTGGGCATGGTAGGCGACGGCATTAACGACGCCCCAGCGCTAGCCCGTGCGAACGTGGGCTTTGCCATCGGCCAGGGTACCGATATCGCCATGGAGAGTGCGGGAATTACCCTGATGCGCGGCTCGCTTCACGGTGTGGCCACCGCCATTGAGTTAAGCCGGTCGACGCTTACCAATATCAAGCAAAACTTAGTCGGCGCCTTTGGCTATAACGTGCTGTGCATCCCAATAGCCGCAGGCGTGCTTTACCCCTTCACCGGCATGCTGTTGTCGCCCATCATTGCTGGCATTGCGATGTCACTGTCGTCCATCACAGTGGTCAGTAACGCCAACCGCTTAAGGCTTTGGACACCCGCCCAACAGGAGGGCTTATGAGCCTATTGATCAACTTGATAGGGATCGGCCTGATTGGCCTCATTATTTGGTGGTTCTGGCTTAACTAACCCCAATATAGCGCCCGGGCTTATGATTCAGGGCAATAATTAAATTCAACGTAAGCGCACCCAGCACCGAGTAGCCCACTCGGTCTAGCGGTAGCTGGGTCAGCGCCACCAGCAGAATCATCCCATCAATACCCAGCTGCACGTAGCCTGCCCGCAGGCCGTGCTTTTCCTGCAGGTAGAGCGCCAGAATATTAATCCCGCCCAGGCTGGTGCGGTGGCGAAACAGCATTAGCATGCCAATCCCCATCAGCGCCCCACCCATCAAAGCTGCGTAGAGTGAAGGCACGCTGGCAAACTGTACCCAGCCCTGGGTTAGCTCGGAAAATAGCGACACCAAGCCAATCGCTAGAAAGGTGCGCAGCGTAAAGCTCCACCCCATACGTTTCACCGCCAGATAGTAAAACGGCAGATTAATCGCGAAAAACCAGACCCCAAACCCCCATCCGGTTACATAGTTCAACAGAAGCGCCAAGCCTGCTGTACTGCCGGTGATGAGTACCGCCTGAGTGTAAAACGCCACCCCAAGGGCAACAAAAAACGTGCCGAGCAGCATCGCCATAATATCCTCATAGGGCTTATGAGGATCTTTAGGAAAGTCTTCCATACGCATTCACGCGTCCTTTTTGGGAATATTCGAGCGGCCGTTTAAATGGCCAAGGGCGCGAGGATAGCGGAGAGCACTAAATCGGGCTAGCGTGCTCCACCATCAACTGCAATGTTTCACGTCCCCGCCAACGATTGCGGTTGAGCTTATAGGCACAGTGCAGCGTATCCCCCACGCTAAACGAAGGCAGTTCACCTGGCGTTAGCGCTCGAAACCAGATCGCTTTGCTGGTTACCGCACCCATGGAAAGCTCAAGCATTAGGTGCGACCCTTCGGCCCCCACCGGGCGTAGCGCTTCAACAATAAAGCGCCCTTCAAACAGGGGCGGATCGAACTCTCGCCCGTAAGGCCCAAGGGCTTCGACCTCGTTAAGCGTTACCAGTGACAGTTGGTCTGTAGAAAGCTCACCGTCGGTCCACAGCCGTGGATAGAGCGGCGTATCGCCTAACTGCTCGCTCACCGCCTGTAAAAACGCAGCCTTAAAAGCAGCTAGCTGCTCCCTCGGCACACCCACGCCTGCCGCGCCACTGTGGCCACCAAAACGCGGCAGCGCCTCAGGAGCCAACTCAAAGGTGCGTTGCAGAGCATCCCGCAAGTGCAGGCCATCAATCGAACGACCAGAGCCGGTCAACATATTGGGCGCCGCCGCGCGGGTAAGCACCAGCGCGGGGCGGCCATAGGCCTGCACTAGCCGTGAAGCGACGATGCCCTGCACACCAGGATGTCCATCCTCCAGCAGCACCACCACCGCAGGCTCGTTAGCATCCAGAGCTGGCACAGCCAAGGTGCGCGCCTCTTCCGCCATATCCGCCTCAATCGCCTTGCGGGACTGGTTATCCTCGTCGAGCACGTCTAGCTGACGATTCGCCACGCTGTCCGTCTCCGCCAACATAAAGTGCAGCGCCGCGTAGGGGTCATCCAGCCGCGAGCGAGCGTTAATCCTCGGTCCCATTTGGAAGGCTAGGGTTTCAGCGTTAAAGGGGACGCTGTCGGCACCTAACCGGGTAGCCATGGCCCGCCAACAGGCGGCATCCATGCGATTGATCAGCGTTAAACCGTGGCTCACCACGGCGCGGTTAGCAGGACTGCCGCCCAGCGAAACACAGTCCGCTACGGTGCCCAGCGCGACGTAAGAGAGCCACGGCGACAGCTTCGGCGTCGCATCCGGCAGTGCTCCCCACTCAATTAATACGCCGCGAGCAAGCGACATTAGAAGCCACGCCACCATGCACCCGGCGATGGTTTTATCCGGGTAGTCGCAGTCAAGGCGGGTGGGGTTAACGCAGGCGTAGGCGGAAGGCGGTGGCCCCTCCAACGGCAACGCGTGGTGGTCGCTGACCACCACATCAATACCCGCCGCTTTTAAGCGGGCAATACGGGGCTCGTCCGAGCTGCCGCAGTCGGCGGTAATCACTACCGTGGGCCTAGGCGTTAAGCTAAGTGTCCGCTCAACCAGTGGCAGGCTGATGCCATAGCCATCGTGAATACGGTGGCCTATTAGGCTATGTAATTTGTATTCGGGTACGCCAAACAGCTCCACCAAGGTGCGCCGAATCACCACATGGGAGGTAATGCCGTCCACATCGTAGTCAGTGAGAATGCCGATAGTCTCCCCTTCGGCCACCGCCTGAGCGATACGCTCAGCGGCACGGCGGCCGTCGGTCAGCTTTTCCGGATGAGCCAAATAGCGCAGGCTGGGTGATACCAGCGGGGCAAGTTCGCCCGCGTAGCCTGGCAGCCGAGAGGCAAGAAGACGCGCTTGTAGCTCGCTTAAGCCTTCCGCTTGGGCACGCGCATAGACAGCCTCGTCCACTGGACGAGGCTCTAAGCGTGGTTGGCTCGCATTCTGGGTTTGGGTTGACTCGTCGGCCATGAGGCCTCAGCGCCGGTTGTCAGCGACAAACTGCTGAACCGCACCCAGCTCAGCTTGCAGCACGGTGTAGCGCTCTTCACGCTCCAGCAAGTCATTCATATGCGTGGGCAGTGGCACGCCCTGGAAGCCCGCTTTAACCACGGCTTCAGCAAATTTTGCCGGATGCGCGGTGGCTAACGTAATCACAGGCGTCGTGGTATCAGCCCGTGCGCGCTCGGCGGCGCGGTAGCCAGTGGCCGTATGAGGGTCAAGAATCTCCCCGGTACGGTGGTGGGCTTCGCGAATCACTTCCAGAATCGTGTCGTCATCGACGCTGTAGCTAGCGAATTTCTCGCGCAGCTTCGCCAGCGGCGCATCGGCAAGGGCGGTAGGCTCTTGCTGGAAGCGCTCTAGCAGCGCTGCTACCGCTAAGCCATCGCGGTCGTAGGCGTCAAACAGCAGCCGCTCAAAGTTCGACGAAACCACGATATCCATCGAAGGCGCCAACGTTGCGGCCAGCTCCTTCTTGGAGAAATCGTTCGCCGCCAGGGTGCGGTGTAAGATGTCGTTGGCGTTGGTAGCAATAATAAACTGCTTCACCGGCAGACCCATCTTGAACGCCATGTAGCCAGCAAAGACGTTGCCGAAATTGGCCGATGGCACGCAGAAGCTCACTTCACGCTGGGGAGCACCCAACGCAACGCCAGCGGCCACGTAGTAGACGATCTGCGCCATAATGCGCGCCCAGTTGATCGAATTTACCGCGACAAGACGCGTGCCATTCAGGAAGTCTTGGTTAGCAAAACTTGCTTTCACCATTGCCTGAGCGTCATCGAAGTTACCTTCAATGGCGATGTTAAACACGTTGTTCGCCAGCACCGAGGTCATCTGGCGGCGCTGCACTTCCGAGACGCGGTTGTGCGGGTGAAGAATAAAAATATCCAGGTTATCGCAGTGGCGACACCCTTCAATGGCCGCTGATCCGGTGTCCCCGGACGTCGCACCCATAATCACCGCACGCTCGTTGCGCTTTTTCAGGAAGTGATCCAGCAGACGCCCAAGTAGCTGCAGCGCAACATCTTTGAACGCCAGCGTCGGGCCGTGGAACTGCTCTAGCAAAAAGTGGTTAGCATCCAACTGCTTTAACGGCACCACGGCGTCGTGGTTGAACGTCGCGTAAGCTTCGGTCACCAAGCGGCGGAAAGTATCGTCGTCAATTTCGCCATTTACAAACGGCTTCATGACCCGAAACGCAATCTCTGCATAAGAGAGACCGGCCATACTGGCCAGCTCTTCTTTAGAGAACTGGGGCAGCGTTTCCGGCACATAAAGGCCGCCGTCGCTGGCCATGCCGGTTAATACCACCTCTTCAAAGGAGAGCGCGGGCGCTTGGCCCCGCGTGCTGATATAACGCATGGGGTTACTCTCCTTCGTCCAGGCTTTCAACGCGAATGCGGGTGACCGGGCCAGCAATGTCCGCCATGGATTCAATCTCGCGGATTGCTTCGTTCATCTGCTTCTCTTTGGTGCGGTGGGTCAGCAGGATAATCGGCACCAGCTCACCTTCGGTGGCCTCTTTCTGGATCAGCGCTTCAATAGAGATGCCCTGCTCAGCAAGAATTGTTGCCACACGCGCCAGCACACCGGGGCGATCTACCGCCAGCAGACGTAGATAGTACGCCGTGATGATATCTTCCATCGGCATAATGGGCAGCTGACTAACATCTTCATCAATGCCGCTAAACGCCAGGTAAGGCACCCGATAGTGATGGTCCGTGGTGATATCACGAGCAACGTCGAGCAGGTCAGCGACCACGGCAGACGCGGTCGGCTCTGCGCCAGCGCCGGCGCCATAGTAAAGCGTTGGGCCAACCGCATCGCCCATGACCGCAATGGCATTTTTAACACCGTGCACATTGGCCAGCAGACGCTCTTTAGGAATCAGCGTCGGGTGAACCCGCAGCTCAAGCCCTTGATCGGTGCGCTTGGAAATACCCAAATGCTTAATCACGTAGCCCAGGTTATCGGCCTGCTCAACGTCCTCGGCGGTAATCCGCGAAATGCCTTCGGTGAAGGCTTTTTCAAACTGCAGCGGTACGCCGTAGGCAATCGAGGCCAGAATCGTTAGCTTGTGCGCCGCATCGATACCCTCCACATCAAAGGTGGGGTCGGATTCGGCGTAACCCAGCGCCTGCGCTTCGGCCAGCACGTCTTCAAAGGCACGGCCTTCATCGCGCATGTGGGTAAGAATGTAGTTACCGGTGCCGTTGATAATGCCCGCCACCCACTCAATGCGGTTAGCGCCGAGGCCTTCACGCAGGGATTTGATGACCGGAATACCGCCCGCCACAGCGGCTTCAAACGCGACAATCACGCCTTTTTCATGGGCGGCGCGGAAAATTTCGTTGCCATGAACGGCGATCAGCGCTTTGTTAGCAGTGACTACGTGCTTACCGTTGGCAATAGCCGTTAGCACCAGCTCACGCGCGATGTCGTAGCCGCCAATCAACTCTACCAATACGTCCACGTTAGGGTTGTTGGCCACCTCGAATACGTCCGAGGTGGCATTAATGCCGGTAATATCGCAGTCGGGATGAACGCTGCGGTGGGCAACCTGCTCAATGACAATCGGGCGGCCCGCACGGCGGCTAATATCGTCCGCATTACGCGTTAATACGTTAAACGTACCGCCGCCGACTGTACCTAACCCACAAATGCCTACTCTTACCGGTTTCAAAATACTTCCCCTTTCGTGATGGGCACCCGCAAGTGCCGCTATGTCGATCAGTGTCTCAGCGTTATCGTTCGTCACTCTATGTGACGTTATTCATCTTCCAAGCCTAACATGGCAACCAGCCGTTCGGGGGGCACAAACCCAGGAACCAGCTGCCCATCGGGCAAGACAATCGCTGGCGTGCCCTGCACCCCTAGCGCTACCCCTAGATCATACTGGCCGCTCACCGGATTATCGCAACGTGCCGAGCTTGAAGGCGTCTGGCCCTGCTTTACCTGATTCATCGCTTCACTTGGATTTTCCGAGCACCACACTTGCTCTAGCGATGTTGCTGCCGCGCTACCCATGCCTGCACGGGGGAACGCCATATAGTGGACGGCAATGCCTTCTTCATTAAGCTCTGGAATGGTCTCATGTAGCCGCACACAATAGGGGCAAGAGGGGTCGGTAAACACCACGACCGTTGCTTTTGGCGACCCCATGCCCTGAAAGATCACTCGCTCGCTGTCCGGCACGGCAGCAAGTGCGGCGGCGCGCTCCTGATTACGCGACTGCTCGGTTAAATTGACCAAACCATTATCCCCATTTTGGTAGAGGTCCCCTACCAAAAAGTGGCTACCATCCGCATTGGAGTAGAACGACTCACCACTCTCAAGACGCACATGGTAAATCCCGTCCATTGGCGTCGCATTGACCTGCTTCACCGGCATCGACTGACCGTTAACGCTTAGGTTTTCGGCTAACCGCTCGGCCGTTACATCAGCGCTGGCAAGCGCCGGCAACAAACTACCCGCTACCGCGACCCAAGGAGCAAGCAGTGTTAAAGCAGCGGCTTTACCTAACAAGAGCGTCTTACGTTGGCGCATTATCTCTTCAACCTCGTGGGTGGTGTTCGGCATGCAGGTGCTCCAGGCGCGCCTGGGCAACGTGCGTGTAAATTTGCGTTGTGGATAAGTCACTATGACCTAGCAGCAGCTGTACGACCCGCAAATTGGCCCCATGATTCAACAAATGTGTCGCAAACGCATGACGCAGCGTATGAGGTGACAGCGACCTTGAAATCCCCGCGGTGATGGCGTGGGCTTTAATACGGTGCCAAAACGTTTGCCGGGTCATGGCCTTGTCCGCCCGACCAGGAAATAGCGCTGGGCGCGTGGGGTCATGCATGAGCATAGGCCTTGTCGTTTCCATATAGCGGGCCAACCACTCAGCAGCCTCTTCGCCCATAGGCACTAGGCGATCCTTATCGCCTTTACCCCGCACGCGTACAACTCCTTGGCGTAAATTGACCGCATCGCCGGTCAATCCTACAAGCTCTGACACGCGCAGCCCACAGGCGTACAGCAGTTCAAGCATGGTGCGGTCGCGGACACCCAGCGGCGTGGTGATATCCGGCGCCAGCAGCAGTCGCTCAACCTCGTCCTCTTCCAAAGTGTTGGGCAGGCTTGGCCGTACCGGCGGCAACGTGACATCAGCCAGTGGGTCGCTAGCGATATGCCCATACAACCGCGCCCAGCGATAAAAACTACGCAGTGAGGAGAGCAGCCGTGCGTTGCTGCGCAGCTGGTAACCCTGCTCGCGACGACGCTCAAGCCATTCTGCAAAGCGTTGTGGCGAAGGGGTTAACAGCGTCTCCTGTTCATTTTCAAGTTGTTGCTGCCAAGCAGTCAAATCGTGCCGATAGGCCGCTAGCGTATGATCGCTTGCCCCTTGCTCAAGCCAAAGGGCATCTAGAAAAGCATCAATCACGCTCATAGGCTAACAGTCTCTAGGGAGTGGCTCAGCAAACAAAAACCCCGCCCCGCAGAGCGGAGACGGGGTCTTGTATCCGGGCGCCAAGCGCCCGTGAAAAAGTGGCGATTAAGCCAGCTTTTCCTTGATACGCGCCGACTTGCCGCTGCGCTCGCGCAGGTAGTACAGCTTAGCTTGACGAACGTCACCACGACGCTTGACTTCAATAGAGTCAACCAGCGGGCTGTAGGTCTGGAAAGTACGCTCAACGCCAACACCGTGAGAAATTTTACGTACGGTGAACGCGGAGTTCAGGCCACGGTTACGCTTACCAATGACCACACCTTCAAACGCCTGCAGACGCTCGCGGGTGCCTTCCTTAACTTTTACCTGAACGACGATGGTGTCGCCCGGAGCAAATACCGGAATCTCTTTGGTCATTTGCTCGGATTCGATCGCCTGGATCACCTTGTTCTTGCTGCTCATCTTGATACTCCTAAATAACGTAATGGCTTGCCACGCAGTTGTGGAAGGGGCAAACCGTGATCCCGGCGCTCGAAGCGAGCTTCGCGGGAGTCGTTATGGGTGACGCAGGTACGCACGCTGGCTGCTGTCGTCCTGCACCGCCGCTTTGGTCTACGTGCGGCTTTCCGACGTAGAGGGCAAAGCGTGTTCCTCGATAAACTCGTCTAGCAGCGCCTGCTGCTCGGCGTTAAGAGTGCGCCCTGCCAGTAAATCAGGACGACGCTGCCAGGTACGTCCCAACGACTGCTTTGCACGCCACCGCTTGATAGCTGCATGGTTACCACTCAGCAGCACCTCAGGCACTTGGCGCCCGTCGATGACATCAGGACGGGTATAGTGCGGGCAGTCTAACAAGCCGTCATTAAACGAGTCTTCGATAGCGGAATCCTGGTGGCCCAACACACCGGGCACCAGCCTTGCCGCTGCATCAATTAGCACCATGGCAGGCAGTTCACCACCGCTCAGCACATAATCGCCAATTGACCACTCTTCATCGATGTCACTCTCCACCACGCGCTCGTCAATGCCTTCGTAGCGGCCCGCAACGACCACTAAAGGGCCTGCTGAAGCGAGCAACTGCACGCCCTGCTGATCCAACTTGCGCCCTTGGGGCGAAAGGTAAATCACGGTTGGCGTTTGACCGGTCGCCTGTTCTGCTCGCTGGCGAGCATCGAAGATAGCAGCACGCAGAGTGTCTACCTTCATCAGCATTCCGGGGCCGCCGCCATAAGGGCGGTCGTCCACGCTGCGGTGGCGGTCAGTGGCATAATCGCGTGGATTCCAAAACTCCAGGGCAATACGCTGCTTCTCTACTGCTCGACCTACCACGCCTTGTTGGGTAATAGCATCGAACATTTCGGGAAACAACGACACCACGCCGATCCACATTGCAGGCACTCGCTCTGCCTCTTTTTCACTGTTTGATGCAAGGGCTGATGAATCAGTTGCCGTAAGCTCATTCGAAGTCGGTTTATTCAACGCAGTTTTCAAACCTATTTTCAGAACTCGGGATCCCAGTTAACAACCATACGGCCATTTTCCGGGCTGATTTCAACAATCACATCATCGGGCAAAAAAGGTAACAGACGCTCGCGCTTGTCGATCGCGTCGTTATCACCACGCACCACCATGACATCGTTGGCGCCGGTTTCAAACAGGTAGCTGACCTGCCCTAACCGTTCGCCTGACTGAGTAAAAACCGTTAGGCCTTCAAGCTCATGCCAGTAATATTCGTCGTCGGGAAGCGTAGGTAGCGCTTCTTTCGGCATTAGAACATCCGTTTGCGCCAGCGCTTCCGCCGCCGTTCGGTCATCAATGCCCTTAAGCTGAACCACTAAGCCTTTGCCCTGCCGACGCCCCTGAACAATGGTCATCTTCGTCAAGGTTTCACCCTGGCGCACCCACCATTCGGGGTATTGCAAAATGCTGTCCATGGGGCTGGTATAGGAGTACACCTTTAGCCAACCTTTAATCCCGTGAGGGCTGGTCAGCTTACCAAGCACCACATGTGCGTCGTCAGTATGGCTTGTTTCTAAACGCGTCATCGACGACAGCTCCAACGGCAACAGCACCGAACACGTAACAACAGGCTTAGGCCTGCTTACGCGCTTCTTTAACCAGCTCAGCAACACGACCAGATAGCTGGGCGCCTTGGCTCTGCCAGTGAGTAACGCGGTCTAAATCGACGCGCAGACGCTCTTCCTGACCACGGGCAACCGGGTTGAAGAAACCGATACGCTCGATGAAACGGCCGTCACGGGCGTTGCGAGAGTCGGTAACAGTCAGGTGATAAAAGGGACGCTTTTTGGCGCCACCACGTGCCAAACGAATGGTAACCATACGATAACTATCCTTCGGTTGAGGTTACGAGAGTGTGAAATAGCGCACATCGCTATCAGAACACTCATCATGCTGATTTCAGGGTACTGTCATCACTTACAGCAATAAGTTAGTGATTACTGAGTACTTTAAGCACTTCGATGCAAGGTGCCGCGGCTACAATTACGCATAGCTATGCCAACACCCACGCATGAAGAGGCCGCATTCTACGCAAATGCGCCCGGCTTGGAAAGCCTGACAGCCAGAAAACTCTCAGGCCGTCAACCTTACCAAGCCTTCATTGACAACGCTCAGCGGCTTAGCGCCAAGGTAACCCGCCTGGGCCACCCATGCCGCCCATACCACCAGGGCCACCGGGACCGCCGGGGCCACCACCGCCCATCATGCCGGACATACCCCGCATCATTTTCTGCATGCCGCCCTTCTTGCCCGCCTTCTTCATCATTTTCTGCATTTGCTTGTGCTGCTTCAGCAGACGGTTTAAATCAGGCACTTGAAGACCGGCACCCGCTGCAATACGCCGTTTGCGAGAGCCGTTGATGATATCGGGCGCACGACGCTCTTTCGGCGTCATGGAATTAATCAATGCCTCAAGCTTACCCAGCTCTTTTTCCGGGCCTGGCCCCTGGGCCATCTCGGCCATTTGCCCCATTCCGGGCAACTTGCCTAGCAGGCCACCCATACCGCCCATCTTCTTGAGCTGCTGGAGCTGGTCGCGGAAGTCCTCAAGGTCAAAGCCGTCGCCTTTTTTAACCTTCTTGGCAAGCTTTGCGGCTTTATCCTTATCTACTGTACGTTCAGCTTCTTCAATAAGCGACAGCATGTCGCCCATGCCCAGAATCCGCGAGGCCACGCGATCCGGGTGGAAAGGCTCAAGGGCGTCGACCTTCTCGCCAACACCCATAAATTTAATCGGCTTGCCAGTAACATGACGCACCGAGAGCGCGGCACCGCCACGGGCGTCACCGTCGGCCTTAGTGAGGATTACCCCGGTCAGCGGCAGCGCTTCGTTAAACGCTTTGGCGGTATTCACCGCATCCTGGCCGGTCATCGCATCGACGACGAACAGCGTTTCCTGAGGTGAGATCTCTTTATGCAGTGCCTGGATCTCGGCCATCATGGCTTCATCAATGGCTAGCCGCCCGGCCGTATCCACCAGCACCACATCGTGGAACTGAATTTTGGCGTGCTTAATGGCCGCCGTGGCAATATCAACGGGCTTTTGATCAGAGCGCGAGGGGAAGAAATCAACCTCGACCTCTTTGGCTAGCGTTTCTAGCTGATCGATCGCCGCCGGACGATACACGTCAGCAGAGACCACCAGCACTTTTTTCTTCTCGCGCTCGCGCAGGTAGCGGGCCAACTTGGCAACAGAGGTGGTTTTACCTGCGCCCTGCAAACCAGCCATCAGCACAACCGCTGGCGAGCCTTTTAGCGTGAGGCCTTCGTTGGCCTCGCCCATAATCGCTTCCAGCTCTTGCTGGACGATTTTGACAAACTGCTGCCCAGGCGAAAGGCTCTTAGAAACTTCTTGTCCCACCGCACGCTCGCGCACGCGCTCGATAAACGCCTTCACCACCGGCAGTGCAACGTCCGCCTCTAGAAGCGCTTTACGCACTTCGCGCAAGGTATCTTTAATATTATCGTCGGTCAGCCGTGCCTGGCCTTTAATCGACTTCAGCGTCTGGGAAAGACGCTCGCTCAGATTCTGAAACATGGGGCCTCTGCCTCCGTCGCTGTCGCCGGGCGGATTCACCGGACGAATGTGGGTAACGATTATACGCGCTCAGGCCGCGAGTCTCCATGGTGATAGCGTTGGCTATCCATGGCTGTGCGGCGCCGCTGTGATTAGTTATAGTAGGCAGTAGTTATTGAGTTGATCGATTTTCACAGCAACGCGCTGCAAGGCGCACGGATAGCATCATGCAGGCGCTCCCTTTCGCCACGATAGCTTTTGTTGTTTATGTTGCCGCTGCTATTTGGCAGGGCATGACTCTTTTTCGCCGGGTGCCCCCTCGGCAGGGCATGGTGCGCTTACTGGGCGCACTGGGGCTCTTACTGCACATCCCGGTCGTGGTGAAG
Source organism: Halomonas sp. GFAJ-1 (assembly GCF_000236625.2). Lineage (NCBI taxonomy): Bacteria > Pseudomonadati > Pseudomonadota > Gammaproteobacteria > Oceanospirillales > Halomonadaceae > Halomonas > Halomonas sp. GFAJ-1. The sequence goes on along the minus strand of NZ_AHBC01000028.1, from coordinate 17,424 downwards.
CTGGTGGGTGCGGCGCCAGGGCTTCTGCCTGGCTTTACCACGAGCGCCACGCTGCTAATGGCCGTGGCGGTTAACGTGGTACTGGTCGCCAGCCTATTTAAGCCGGTGCTAAACGCCGGCATTGTACTCTTCCCCCTGGCGGGTATTGCGCTAATTGTGGCCACTTGGCTCCCCAGCCAAGGCAGCCAGAGCGGCCTAACGCCCGGCATCTTGCTACATGCGGTGAGCTCTGCACTGGCCTTTGCAATACTCGCAATTGCCGCGGTTCAGGCGGTGCTTGTCGGCTTGCAAAATCAAGCACTGCGCCATCACCATATTCGCGGCATCGTACAGTCATTACCACCGCTTACCACCATGGAGCGGGTGCTGTTTGAGCTGGTCTGGGCAGGCATTTTGCTACTCACGCTCTCGATCGCCAGCGGGCTAATTTTCCTCGATAACTTTTTTGCCCAGCACTTAGCGCATAAAACGGTTCTTTCGCTGGGTGCTTGGATTATTTTCACTACGCTGCTGGTGGGGCGCTATCGTTTTGGCTGGCGTGGCATGCGTGCCGTACGTTGGACATTAGGCGGTTGCGGCCTACTGATACTGGCTTATTTTGGCAGTAAATTTGTATTGGAAATTTTACTTAACCGTTAAGCCTGATAGCTTAACGATGCGTTCTTCTAGTGACATGCGCATGGCACGCTACCGCCTTACTTCTACACAACGAGCCTGATACGCCACAAAGGAACTTTCGACTTGAGCGACGACTTCCCTCTGGGGTTACTGTTCGGCCTGCTAGCTATCTTGATACTGCTGTCTGCCTTCTTCTCCAGTTCTGAAACAGGCATGATGTCGATAAACCGCTACCGCCTGAGCCATCAGGCCAACAGTGGCGACCGTCGCGCAAAGCGGGTTTTACGACTGCTCTCGCGTCCAGACCGATTAATTGGCGTTATCCTGATTGGCAATAACTTTGTTAATAATTTAGCCGCCTCTATCGCGACTATTATTGCCATCCACTTTTTTGGCGATGTATCAGGCCCCGCCATCTCTACCGCACTACTCACAATCACGATTCTTATCTTTGCTGAAGTGACGCCAAAAACCTACGCCGCCATAAAACCCGAGCGCATTGCCTATCCGGCATCGGTCGCACTAAAGCCGTTGCTCAAACTGCTTTATCCGCTTGTCTGGCTGGTGAACGTAATTTCCAATGGCCTACTACGCCTGGTGGGGGTTAAAAGCGTTGAGAACGGCGGCGACAGCCTAACCCGCGACGAGCTGCGCACGGTGGTTCACGAGGCTGGCACGCTAATCCCATACCGCCACCGGGCTATGCTGCTATCGATACTCGATCTTGAGAACGTCACCGTTAACGATATTTTGGTACCACGCCACGAAGTGCTGGGTATCGACCTAGACGACTCGCTTGAAGATATTCTGACCCAGATCCGTACCAGCCAGCATACCCGCTTGCCAGTCTACAAAGGTGATATCAACAACATCATTGGCATGCTGCATTTGCGTAATGCCGCACGTTTTTTATCGCGTAGCGAAGTTACTAAAGCAGCCATCGTGCAAGAGGCCCGCGAACCGTACTTCATTCCCGAGTCGACGCCACTACACACTCAGCTGCTTAACTTCCAAAAACAGAAGCGCCGTATTGGCATCGTGGTCGATGAGTACGGCGATGTGGAAGGATTGGTGACACTAGAGGATATTCTTGAAGAGATCGTTGGCGAGTTCACCACCGACGTATCAGAAGATGAAGAGATTCATCAGCAGGATGATGGCAGCCATGTTATCGAAGGCACCGCTAACATCCGCGACATCAACAAGATGCTTGGCTGGCAGCTACCTACCGACGGCCCTAAAACGCTAAATGGTTTAATTTTAGAGCATTTAGAGGCGTTTCCAGAGGGGCCTGCTAGCCTACAAATTGGCAATACGCGTATGGAAATTCTTGAAATTCGCGACAACCTGATTACGTCGGCACGCTGCTGGCAAAAACAGCGCCTACCACGCCGCTAGCACTCAGCTTTCACATGCCCACCTACACTAACGGTGGGCAATTTCATTATCGCCAGCCGCTTTAAGTGCCCGTACCCGAGCCTCCAAAAAGCGCCGTAGGGCAATTTCTTCTGCCTCTTGGGCCATGACCGGGGGGCCAAAGTGGAGGCTGACCGGCGCACGGAAGCGGGCAGGCCACTTTTTAAGCGCTTTGCCGCCATAATGCGATGTCCAAGATCCCCATAGCCCTGCAATACCAGCAGGAATAACAGGCACATTATCCCGGGCCAAAATGGTTTCAAGCCCACGACGAAACGTGTGAATATCACCATCAGGGGTAAGGCGCCCCTCTGGGAAGACCATCACAATTTCACCTTGGCGTAGCGCGCTACTGACATCATCCAGCGCACGACGCAGCGCCCCAGGACTATGCCGCTCAGACTCGATAGGAATCGCGCCTACCAGCTGGAACCACCACTTAAGCCAGCGGGAGTCGAAAATAGGCTGATCCATCACAAACCGCAGCGGCCTAGGGCTAGCACCGCCTAATACCAGCGCATCCATAAAGCTAACGTGATTACAAACCACCAGCGCGGCGCCCTTTTTGGGCAAGTGGTGACGACCGTGAATGCTAAGCCGATAGCAAAGGCGCATGGCTATATAGATAGCGCTACGCAGGATATAGCGGACACATTTAACCAGCCATGTCACGTCGCCGCCTCCCGATGGCGTAAGCCTGCTAGCACAGTACTCATTAACTGATCCAGCAACTCATCTACTTTGAGCTGCTGCCCCTGCCAGTAGCCTAACCGCTCGTTTAAGCCCAGCTGCACCAACCCATGAACACTGCCCCAAAGGGTACGCCCCAGGCGACGTGCTTCCAGATCATCCAGCGCGGGTTGATACTGCTTTAACGACGTTTCAACCTGGGTAAAAAGCGCTTCGATTAAGTCGCTTTGACGCTGATCCAACTCGCCTTCTTGAGCCAGGGGATAGTCAAACAGCAGTTGCCAGCGGTAGCAGTCTTGCTCCGCAAAGTGCCAATAGGCAAGCGCCAGTGAGCGCAGCCAAGGCTCAGGGTCATCTGCTGGCAGGCTAGTAATGGTATGCTGCAACCGTGCAAGCGTTTCGACATTGACGTGCTGCAGTAAGTTGTTAAAGCTGCCATACAGTTTTAGCAGCGTACTGGGCGCGCAGCCCACGTCTCGGGCCAAGGCACGCAGTGACAAACCATGGACTGGCTGGTTAGCCAACCACTCATCACAAGCGTACATGACCTGCGCATGGAGGGCATCGGGCGCATGCTGTCTAGGACGGGCCATGGCGATCTCTTAAGGTCAACGGCAAACAGGAAGAATGCCTCATCGCGCTTTAGCGTGAGCAAGGGGTGATATAGGATACCTTATATCGAACACTGTTTTCGACACTAAAACGCTACAATTACCGTATTCTTCTCGCACCCGCCTCCCCACACTTTTCTGGCCATTTCACATAAGGAGACAGGCATGACGGGACGCCTACACGTGCAACGCCTATCTCTTTCAAACCTAGTGCCATCCCTTGGCAACGCAGAAGCGCTGATTGAGTCGCCTAACTTGTCGCCACGCCAACCTGTGTCGGCACTTCGTCTTGAGCAGGGCAGGTATCAATTACAACCGCTGTTTTGGGGACTGACCCCCCCTTGGCTGAAGGTACTTGATCACGCCCCCCACTGCGCACGCGCCGAAACACTGACGTCACGCGCCATGTTTAACGACGCCTTTAGCGCTCGGCGCTGTGTGATACCCGTCAGCGGTTTTTACGTTTGGAAAACGCAGCCGCGAAGCAAGCAGCCCTACTTGGTCACTCACGTGGCTCGCACCCCCCTGTTACTTGGCGCGCTTTGGTGCCGCTATCACACCACGCTAACCACGTTTACCGACTCTACGGCGTTGATCAGCGTGCCAGCTAACGCCTGCTTGTCCTCACTTACTGATCGATTACCGGTGGTCATTGCTCCGGAAGCGTTAACAAGCTGGCTAGACCCAGCAACACCACTAGCCGACCTTAAAGCACAATTAGTGCCCGCGCCCTTGGAACTGTTAGGCGCTTTTCCGGTATCAAAACATGTCAATAACCCTGCCTATCAGTCATCGTCCTGCGCCCATCCTACTGGGCCGATGCTGCGCTGGGCTGTGTCACAGGAGCTTTAATGTTGCGACCTTATAAAATGTTCGCCCCACCTTTTGCCCAGCAGGCCGCCATTGGCATCGCCGCCAGTATCGCGTGGTGGACACCGAGCGCTTTTGCCGAAGAGACGCCAATCGCTGACGTCACTACACCGACCGTTAGCCCATTTGATAGCCGTGACTACCGGGTACTCACCCTGGAAAACGGTCTTCAAGCCTTGCTGGTTAGCGATCCTGACACCGATAAAGCGGCTGCCTCTATGAACGTACGCGTAGGCAGTGCTCAGGACCCCGACGATTTACAAGGCCTGGCTCATTTTCTAGAGCACATGCTATTTCTGGGCACCGAGACCTACCCCGAATCAGACGCCTACCAGCGCTATATTTCGGATAACGCCGGCGCCCACAATGCGTTTACTGCCCAACAGGACACTAACTACTTTTTCGACATAGAGCCCTCTGCACTGCCGGGCGCGCTAGATCGTTTTAGCGAGTTCTTTCTATCGCCGCTATTCAATGCCGACAAGTTAGAGAGCGAACGAAATATTGTTCACTCGGAGTACATGGCGCGCATCCGTGATGAGTCGCGCCGTGAAAACGATGTCCTGAACCAGCTACTAAACCCTGACAACCCCACCACTGGCTTTGCCGTTGGTAGCCGCGACACCCTAGCGAACCCGCCCGAAGGCGAGGCAACGTTGCGGGAGCGGGTCATCGACTTTTACCATCGCCATTATGACGCCAATGTAATGAACTTGGCCGTCGTGGCACCTCAGTCGCTGGACACCCTTGAAGAGTGGGTTGTTGAGCGGTTTGCAGACATCCCAGATAACGGGCTTAGCGTGCCGACCATTGATGTCCCGCTGGTGGATGCCGACACCCTACCCCGCTATATTGAGCGTCAGTCGCTGCAGGATCGCCGTCAATTGCGCTTTTACTTCCCGGTCCCCGACCCCACCGAGGAGTACCGCACTAAACCGACCCAACTAATCTCCCACCTACTGGGCGATGAAGGTGAAGGCAGCCTCCTTGCGGTGCTGCGAGAAGCTGGCTTGGCTGATGCACTTTCAGCAGGGGTTGGCCGAGGCGATGGCAACGAAGCATTATTTACCATTTCCATCAGCCTGACGCCCTCCGGCGCTGAGCGGCTGGATGATATTGAAGCCACCCTTTTTGCTGCTATTGAACAGATCCGCGAAGAGGGAATAGATAGCTGGCGTTACGACGAACAAAAAAGCCTTAGCGAACAAGCCTTTCGTTTCCAGCAACACGGTGCGCCACAGCAGGAAGCCATGCGTTTAGCAATGAGCCTCTCTCGCTACCCAGTGGAAGACGTACAGTACGCACCCTACCGTATGGACGGCATGGATAGTGAGCGTCAACAGGTCTATCTAGACGCGCTTACCCCTGACAACATGCTGCGCTTCTACTCAGCGCCAGACGTTGAGAGCGAGACGGTTTCTCCCTGGTTTAACACCCAGTGGCGGGAAGCGCTTCCCAACCGGCAAGGCCAAGCATTGAGCGGTTTAGCGCTACCAGAACCCAACCCCTTTATTGCCAACGACTTAACGCTGCTGTCGGGGCAAGATGAGCGGCCCAGCGTATTGGTAGATACCTCAACATTTACCGCGTGGCATATGCAGGACGCCCGCTTTAACACCCCAAGCGTTGAGTGGCGGGTCAGCCTGCAGCATCCTAGCGCCAGCTACTCTGCAGAAGAGGCCGTGCTTAACCGCCTACTGGCAAGCTGGCTGAATGACAGCTTAAACGAATCGCTTTACCCTGCTTGGCTTGCCGGGCAAGCGTTTAGCGCCTACCCCCATGCTCGGGGCATTACGCTGTCGTTTTCTGGCTGGCGTGATGGCCAAACGCCACTCATTGAGCAAGCGATTGAGCAGCTGAAAACCGCCCATATCTCGCCCAGCGAGTTTGAGCGCGTGCGCTACCAGCTTCAGCGCGAATGGCGCAATGCGCCTCAAGCATCGCTATACGGGCAAGCCAGCCGCACCCTAGGGGAAGCGCTCCTTACCCCGCAGTGGTCAAGCGTTGAGCTACTTAACGCTAGCCAACGCATGGAGCGCCAGCACTTAGAAGACTTTCGTCAACGTTTCTTGAAAGACCTGTACGTAGATGCAATGGCGATTGGCAATCTTGACGCAACCCTGGCAAGCGAACAGGCAAGCGTGATACGCGATGCACTTACGCCTCGCTTAACCCGCGACGACATTCGCGAACTAACGCCGTTAGCCGTGAGTGATGAGGCAAGCGTCCTGCATCCCCACAGCAACCGGGAAGAGTCGCTGGTAATGCGTTACTTCCAAGGACGCAACCAAACCGTTGAAGAACAAGCCATGATTAGCGTTTTGGCGCAGTGGCTGGACACACCGTTCTATCAGCAGCTGCGTACCGAGGAGCAGCTGGGCTATATCGTCAATGCGGGCTATTTGCCGCTACTTGAAGCACCCGGCCTAGCCCTTGTCGTGCAGTCGCCTGATGTCGACAGCGCGACCATAGCCGAACGCATGGATGCCTTTATGGACATGGCGGGTGAGCGGCTGGCACTGCTCACCGATGAAGCGCTGGCCCCCCACCGCCAGGCGGTTCATGACCGGCTGCGCCAGCGGGACACCAGCTTACAAGGGATGGCCAATCGTTTCTGGCAGGCAACCGCACTGGAAGAGGTGCGCTTCGACCGCCGCGAGCAGCTAGCAGCCCTCGCTTTAGAGGTGAGCGCCGAGGAGCTTCAAGCGCTATGGCCCTCTTTGCTATCGCAGCAGTTGGATGTTCGCTTTAACCCAGGCGATGAACCAAGTGACATTAACGCCTATCGCGAAGCGCTTAGCCCTTTAGCTAAAACAGCCGACGTCCCCACCACCACGACTGATTAAGCAATGACCCTGCCAGCTCAGGCATCAAATGCCTGGGCTGGCATCATTGCTTCAACGTACATCACCAGCTCTTCTAATACCTGGCGCTCGCGATCTGTCAGCGACTGCTGGTTGTAACGCTCAATTTCCCGGGCAAAGGCTTTCAGCGTAAAGCCCGCAATAACCGGGTCGTTGATGCGCGTCCAACGAAAAGCCTCCCACTGCTCCCGCTCTTCGCCCTCTAAGGTTTCCGGGTAGCTGCGCGCACGGTAGCGAAACAGCATCTCTTCCAAGCGCGGATCTTGGAAGGCAAAGCGCTGCCCCACTAAGTCCCAAGGCTCCATAGCCCTAACACGCTCCATCTGCTGGCGGTCGGCAGCAGAGAAGAAGCTGCCTGAATAGAGCATTAGGTCGGGGTCGTGCGGCGTGTCCTCATAAGCCGAATTAAACACCTCAGCCACTTTATGCGCCACGCCGCTGGCGTCGCGAAGGGTTTTCCAGTGACGGCGACAAGCATCTACATCCAGCCCTAACCGCTCGACAATGACGCCATACTCACCTTTATGCGGGCCTTCCACATCTTTTAATGCCGTTGCGGGAAATACCACCGGGCAGCGGTTGATATGAATGACCTTCAGCGGAATGCGCGTTTCACCCTCAGAGAGATCCTGCTTACTAACAAACACCCGCTCACGAATCTGCTCAGCACTCATTGAAAGCAACTCACTCGGGTCAACGCTCAAGTCGTAAACAATCACGCCATTAGGGTTGGTGGGGTGCTCGGCCAGCGGCATTACCAACGCACTGCAGCCACGGCTGGCGGGGTAGCGACGAGAAATATGTAACAGAGGTTTGGCGCTGGGCAAGTCAAGCTGGTTAGCCACAGCACGCTTGCCCCTAAGCCCAAGTAAATAATCAAACAGCTTGGGGTTACGCGCTTTTAACAATCGCGCCAAGGCAATGGTCGCACGCACATCGGCCACCGCATCATGGGCACCTTCATGGGCAATGCCATTAGCAGCGGTTAAGTGCTCTAGTTTAAAGCTGGGCGCGCCATCATCCCTTAGTGGCCACTCGATGCCTGCAGGACGCAACGCATAAAAGGCGCGTACCACATCGATCAAATCCCAACGGGAGTTGCCGTTTTGCCATTCGCGTGCGTAAGGGTCAAGCAGGTTACGATAAAACAGGTGGCGGGAGACTTCATCATCAAAGCGCAGGCTGTTATAGCCCACCACGCAGGTGCCCGGCTCACTCATGTGGCCTTGAACCTGTGTGGCAAACTCAGCCTCAGGAAGGCCTTTACGCTGAGCTTTTTGAGGCGTAATACCGGTAATCAGGCAGGCAGCCGGATGTGGCAGATAGTCATCGGCAGGCTTACAGTAGAGCTCAATCGGCTCGCTGATTTCATTCAGCTCAGCATCGGTGCGCAGCGCGGCAAACTGGGCAGGCCGATCACGACGAGGGTCGGCCCCAAATGTCTCATAATCATGCCAAAGAAAGCTGACAGGGGCAGCATTGGGTGGCGCCATGACGAAGCACTCCGCTGAGCAATGAAAAACCCAAGCCTAGCACAACCGCAGCCCATCGCGCCGCTCCGCCGCACTGCGCACTTATGCGCCAAAACCTTTCCTCTGCCAACCTCTTATACAATTAACGCGACACCTTCTTGCCACTATCCAAACCTAGCTTTTTGGCAGCGTCACGTTCAGCTCAAGCACTGAGCAGTTGTCTTCGCTATCCAGCGAAATTTGAATGGCATTATCGTCCACGTGGACATAACGACGGATCACTTCTAGCAGCTCGCGCTCAAGCATCGGCATGTAGTCAGGTTGACCACGCTGGCTACGCTGATGCGCCACGATGATTTGTAAACGTTCTTTGGCCACCGAGGCGGACTTCTTGCGCTCACGCTTCAAGAACTCCAACAGTTTCATCGACGACTACCCCCAAACATGCGGCTAAGTAGACCTTTGCGTTGCAACTCATGGAAACGCAGCGGTATCTCTTCACCAAGCAAACGCGAGACGGTGTCTGTATACGCTTGACCGGCGTCGCTTAATGCATCGTGGGTCACCGGCACACCTTGGTTGGAAGCGCGCAGCACTGCCTCCGACTCAGGAATCAAGCCAAGCAAATCAATAGCAAGAATTTCGCGAATATCTTCCAGGGTAAGCATGTCCCCAGAGGTCACCCGCGATGGGTTGTAGCGCGTAATAAGCAGATGCTCTTTAACCGGGTCCAGGCTCTGTTCAGCACGCTGAGTTTTAGAGCCTAACAGACCTAAAATACGGTCTGAGTCACGCACCGACGATACTTCAGGGTTGGTCACTACAATCGCTTCATCCGCGAAGTACATCGCTAGCTGGGCACCGCGCTCAATACCGGCGGGCGAATCGCACAGAATGAAATCAAAGTCCTGTTTCAACTGCTCTAGTATCCGCTCAACACCCTCTTGAGTGAGGGCATCTTTATCACGGGTTTGTGAAGCAGGCAGAATAAATAGGTTTTCTACCCGCTTATCGCGAATCAGCGCCTGATTAAGGCCTGCCTCGCCCTGAATAACGTTTACCAGGTCGTAAACCACCCGGCGCTCGCAACCCATTATTAAATCGAGATTACGCAGCCCAACGTCAAAATCAATCACCACCGTTTTTTTGCCACGCAACGCAAGCCCGGTCGAGATAGCGGCTGCACTGGTAGTTTTACCGACCCCCCCTTTACCTGAGGTCACTACAATAATTTTGGCCAAGAGTCACTTCCTTCTTGAAGTCGTATATCGCGGACGCATTTCAAATATTGTCCTGCACATAACGAGCACGTCAATGTCATCAACAGGACACACTGTAACGGATAGCGCGTGTGCCGTCGCTAGGCATGAAGCACCAACGTACGCTCATGCAGATGACTTAACCCAGCGGTTTAATCTCAAGCTGCTCTTTTATAAAATGTACTTCTACCCCATGGCCAAGCAATTGGGAGTCAATATCTTCTAGCCGCTTATAATTACCGGCAACGGACAGCAGCTCGGCTTCAAGTTCGCGGCAGTAAATGCCTGCATGGGTATTACCATGAATACCTGCTAATGCACGGCCACGCAGCGCTCCGTACACATGAATACTGCCCGCCGCGAGCACTTCAGCGCCCGCATTGACCGCCCCAATCACCACCAGGTCACCCTCAGCCGCGCTCACCTGCTGGCCCGAGCGCACCGTGCCACGGTAAAGGCGTGTCGCCACCGTAGCACCGTCCGGTATTTCCTGTTCTGCAGCAGCCGTTTCGGCCGCCACGTCAGGCTCTATCATCCGGCTAACGCTTTCTAATATTCTCGCACGGCCTTCTTCTACCGGCGCAAACCAACCAAGGCCAAGCGCCCAGGCGGACTGGCGCACAGGCTCGGCACCACCACGCACCGCAACAGGCAAGAGCTTGTGGTCACGACATACCGCGCATATACGCTCTAGCGCCAAATGCGGTTCATCGAGTTTTTCCACGCTCAGCACAACCGGTGTATGCTGAAAGAACGCGGGGGATTGCGACAATTTGCCAGCAAGCTGACGCCGTATACGTTCCGGGTCAGCACTGCTTAGCTCCATGACGGTCATCGGCAGCATACCGCCCTTGAAGGTGAAGGCTATGTCTGCGCTATCGGCGTTGAGGCTCATGGCCGAACTCCAAGTCATGTTCAGGTAAGATTAAGGTAGCCCAATCTCGCGCTTTGCGTTGTAAAGATCCATCATGAACCACAGCGCATATAGCAAAGCTAAGCGACAGCGCCGGTGACTGCAACCGCATAGGCACCGACGACTGATTTTTTTCACGCTACGCACCTCTCATCAGGATGATCCATGCACGGACTGTTAAGACGCCTGTTCGCTCCTCGGTGGAAGCACCCCAATTCCGAGGTGCGTCTTAAGGCACTCGACCAGCTAGACCCACAACAACCAACGCAGCGCGATGCATTACATGCCTTAGCGCAAGATAGTGATAGCGAGATACAGCTCGCCGCCCTGTTAGCCCTTGATGATATTCAAGGCTTGGTGAGCGGCTACGCCAAGCATCCCCAGGATGAGGCATGGTTTAACGCTGCCTGCCAACGCTTAACCGGCGCTGAAGGGCACGCTGACTTACATCAACGTCAAGCCCTGGTAACAGAGCTGTCAGAGCCTCGGCTGCTCAACGCAATTGCCCTGAAAGGTGACAATCTCGATCTACGCCTCACGGCCCTTGCACAGCTGAGTGACGAGCAAGATTTAACGCACCAAGCGTGCCATAACGGCGTAGCGGCTGTACGTCATCAGGCAGCCCAGCGCATTGAAAACGAAGACAACCTCAAGCGACTACTCAAAGAAGCGCGGCGGGACCGCCAGGTAATGCGCTTGGCGCGGGAAAAACTCACCCAGTCCCGTAATAATGCTGAGTGGCTTGCCGAGCAGCAAAACCAACGAGAGCAGCTGCTTCAGCAGCTAGAAAAGCATGCCCAAGCGCCTTGGGAGCCGCTGTATGGCGGGCGTTTCAGGCACTTGGAGCGAGAGTGGCAACACTTGGAGCACCCACCTAGCATCGAGCAGGAGCAGCGCTTTCATCAAGCCCTGCTCGGCTGTCGTAAAACGCTGCATGACCATGAGACGCAAGAGCAGGCACGCCAGCAAAGCCTTGCGCGCCGGGCCGAGGCCGAAAATACGCGCGACCAACTGCTAGAAGGTCTAGAAGAGACCCTCGAAGGCTTACACCAATCCAGCGAAGTCACCGCGCAGGATATAGACAGCCTGCGTGCCCAACGCCAACTGCTTAGCCAGCGCTGGCAGTCGCTCTCAGACCTACACCCGCCTAGCGACCCTATTCAAAAGCGCTATACCCAGGCGCTTGCCCGCTATGAACAGCTCATGGACGCATGGCAGCGCTGGCAAGAGAACGCCAGCGCGCTTGAAAGCGCTGTCTCACTCCACGACCACCCCAGCATTACGGCGATTGTTAACCAATGCGCCTGGCCAAAGGAGCTTGCACCACCAGCCCTGCTAAAGCGCGCGCAAGCATCGCTAGTGGCGGAAGCCTCCGCGGAACAGCACCGCGCGCCCTCGCTTAGCGCCCTTAACGCTGAGCTTGATAACCTTGAACACCTACTTGAGCGAGGCGCGTTTAAAAGCGCCAGCCGTTTGCATCAACGCCTAAAACCATCCTTAGAAGCGCTGACCACAGACGACGCCAAACCGCACAGAGCGCGCCTAAAGCAGCTTGGCGCTCGGTTAGCCGAGCTTCGCGACTGGCGAGGCTTTGTAGCAGGCCCCAAGCGTGAACAGCTCTGCGCCAGCATTGAAGCCCTTGCAGACGACCAGCACATGGCCGAAGAGGCCCTGGACCGTCACCACCGCCAGCTTGTGAAAGAGTGGAAGTCACTCGGCGACGCCGCTGCAAACCGTGAACAGTCTGCACGCTTTCGCGCTGCCTCTGACCGCATTCACGAACGCCTGACGCCATGGCGCGAGCAGCTTACCCACCTACGAGAAACCAACCTGCGTAGCCGTGAAGCACTCTGCGAACAGCTGGAAACCCTGCTAGACCAACCCGCCCAAGACGCTGACCCCGATGTACTACGGGAAATTAGGGACAAGGCCCGCCATCAATGGCGCGATTACAGCCCTGTCCCCCGGGAACAGTCCGAAGCCGTAGGCCAACGCTTTGCTAAAATCCGGCATCGCTTACAGCGTCTTATTGACCAGCGCGCCGAGCACATTGGCCTGCAGAAGCACGCCCTAATTGAGCAAGTGCAGGCACTGCAAAACGATAGCGAACAACCGCTGGCGAAACGCATTATTCAAACCAAGCAGCTTCAGCAGCAGTGGCGTCAACTGGGCCGCGCCCCTAAAGGCGAAGAACAGGCACTCTGGAAAACGTTCCGCCACGCCTGCGACCAGCTATTTGCCCAGCGCGATGCTCATAAGAACGAACAAGCGGCACGCCAGCAACAGCAGCTGGATGATATGCAAACGCTGATTGATCAAATGGACAGCTGGCAACCCGCCCATGCCGACGAAGCCGACACCCTGGAGGATTATCTCAAACGCGCCAGCCAGCTTGAGCCACTGCCCCGCAATCGCCGTACTGATGGTATGCAGCGGCGTTTAAGCGGTATTGTGCGCGCCAGGCGTGAGCGTTTAGGTCGCCTTGCCGTAGCGGCTACTGTGCAGCAGTGGCAAGCCCTGCTCCCGCTGGTGAAAGCACACCTAACCGCCGACCAGCAGGCGCTAGCAGGTGAAACCGCAGAGGATGTAGATGCCCCTTCGCTGCTCAGCACTGAGCTGCCCGCCATCTTTGCTGGCGCCCATCAACAGCGCAATCAATCACGGCGAGCCACCTCTGCACCGCCCTCTCAAGCGCAATTAGCCGCGCTGGAAGATGACCTTGCCCGCTTGCGCGTACATCTTTCGCTTTTAGCGCTAGGTAGCGTTAAACAGCGCGATGAACCGCTCCGGCTAGCCATCCAGGTAGAGCGCTTAAACGAAGGGCTACATACTGAGCGTAGCCGCGCAGAGGAAATTATCGAGGTGTTGGCAACACTGCTTGCGCTAGGCCCAATACCGCTAACGCTTTGGGAAAAAGAAGTGGAAGAGTTTGATAGCCTGTTAAGCCGTTTAGCGCACGTACCCCACCCTTAATGCGCTGGCAGCCTGCAACGCAGCGACGATAACGACAACGGGAGGCAAGCGCCTCCCGTTGTCAGTCCCCTTAGCTTTTCTGAACGTTACCCTTCAAGTAACCGCTACTTCTAACGATAGCGTTACTCCTTAGCCCATGAATTGACCACCGTTGATATCAATGTTGGCGCCGGTAATAAAACCAGACTCTTTATCCGCCAGGAAAGTCACCAAACGGCCAATTTCTTCTGGCGTGCCATAGCGCTTCACTGGGATTGTTTCGCGAATGGCTTCGCGGACTTTTTCTGGAATACTCATAATCATGTCGGTAGCAATGTAGCCAGGCGAAACGGTATTTACCGTAATGCCTTTTGTCGCCGTTTCTTGAGCAAGCGACATGGTAAGCCCATGCATACCCGCCTTGGCTGCCGCATAATTCACCTGACCAAATTGGCCCTTGCGACCATTAATCGACGAAATATTGATGATGCGTCCGTAACCATGCTCCAGCATCATTTCAATAACGCTGCGGCAGGTGTTAAACACACTGTTAAGATTCGTATCGATGACCTGATGCCACTGATCAAACGACATCTTTTTCATCGTGCCATCACGGGTAATGCCTGCACAGTTAACCAGCACGCTAATAGGCCCATGTTTATCATGGATCTCGCGAGCCGCTTCTAGGCAAGCATCGTGGTCGGAAAGATCAACACCGGATAACACGATGTTGTTATAACCATCGGCTTGCTGGGTTTCCAGCCAGGTTTTAGCCTTATCAGGGTTGCGATACCCCGACACGACCAAATAACCAGCATCCGCTAATGATCGGCAAATTGCCGTTCCGATTCCACCAGTTCCACCAGTTACCCAGGCGACGGGGGCTTGATTGGCCATTGACTACCTCCCTGATATGACAAATGGCTTGGACTGTAAGCTATGTTGCAGCGCCGCAAGCCATTCTAAATAAGCGCAGAAGCACTTCTATCACTCATAGTACGTCGCTGTTTTTCTTGTGCGACCTACCAACAGTAAGCTTTTTATTATGCTTAATGAAAGCATAGCTCTACTCGCTTAATGTTGCAGCACGATGAAAGTCTCAACCTGCCTTTCTAGCGTTTTATGCAGAGGGTTGACTTACGATGAAAAATGCGTAGAATACGCAACACGTTGATGCGGGGTGGAGCAGTCTGGTAGCTCGTCGGGCTCATAACCCGAAGGTCATCGGTTCAAATCCGGTCCCCGCTACCAATATTTTGAAAGGCAGATCAGTTACTTACTGATCTGCCTTTTTTGTGTTTGTTTGTTGGCTAACTTCCTGTGACACATCTGTGAAGTATATGTGACACATTGGCTTTTTTCTCTTCCTCAGAAATTTTTTCCTACGACCTTCAGGCAACAAGCTGCCTCATCTCTTTGCGCTCTTTTATCTCTCCCTGTCGTCATCAAATTCGAGCAAATCCCCTACCCCACAGTTGAACAACTTGCATAGCTTATCCAGCGCGTCTAACTCAATGCGCTGAGCTGTTTCTTTATAAAGCAGCGTGATGGTATTGCGGTTCAAACCCGTTTCACGCGCCACATCCACGATCTTCATTTTGCGCTCACCCATCAGGCGCGCAAGATGACAACGAACCATCAAAAACCTCCTTAAAACATTTTTTGTCATCCAGAATGGCAAAAAACACTTGCAAATGGCTTTTTGCCGTCTAAAATGTCACTCAGGATGACATTCTGATATTTGGAATGCCTTTTAGTCACTCAGAATACCACCCCTCATGGAGGTTTTCGATGGAAGCATCATATACCTACCTAACGACCGAAGAGCTTGCTCAGCGCATTAAGTACGACTGCCGCACCATCCGCCAGCAATTAAAAGATAGCGTTCTTATTGAGGGTACCCACTACATCAAGCCATTTGGCCGCCGCAAAATTTTGTTCCTTTGGGAAGCCGTTGAAAAAGAAATGCTGAAGGCGACCCATAAAAACCTATCCATTCCGATGGCCAACGGAGGCTTTAGTCATGGGTAAAGTCCGCCAACGTAAAGAGACAGGTAAGCTCTACCTAGACTTTTTTTATCAAGGCTTGCGGCTGCGTGAACAAACCGCGCTGAAAGACACACCTGCCAACCGAAAAAAAGTAGAGTAACTGCTTGCAAAGGTAGAAGCCAAAATCCTGCTAGATGACTTCGATTACGCCGAGTTTTTTCCTGGCAGCAAAAACTTAAAAAAACTGGCGCCTATGCAGGCTGATCTCAACTCCACAGTGGCTATGCAAACTACTGAGAGCATATCGCAGAAGGTAGAAACACCACTCTTCAACGACTTTGCTGAGCAGTGGTTTGAGGAAAGCAAAATCCAGTGGCGTGCTTCCCACGTGCGCAATGTGCGCTCGATCTTGGATAGCTCGCTGAAGCCCGAATTCGGTAAAAAGCCCATTGGTGATATCACCAAGGCCGACATCATGGGGTTTCGCGCCAAGCTGGCCAAGCGCAAAGGGCGTGGCACCACGGGGCTCGTATCGCCAAAGACCATCAACAGCCATATGACCATTCTTCGCATGGTGCTGGATGAAGCTGCCGAGCGATTCGATTTCGAGACGCCCTACAAAAACATTAAGCCGTTAAAACTGCAGAAGACGCACATCGAGCCGTTCTCGCTCCACGAAGTCCACCGCATCATTGATAACGTGCGCCCCGACTATCGTAACTATTACACGGTGCGCTTTTTTACTGGCATGCGTACTGGGGAGGTCGATGGGTTGAAGTGGAAGAACGTGGATTTCGCCAAACGAGAAATCTTGGTGCGTGAGACGTTGATAAATGGCGAAACGGAATACACCAAGACCGATGGCTCCCAGCGTGAAATCCCCATGTTTGGGCAGGTATATGACGCCTTAAAAACGCAGTACGCCGCTACCGGGCATAAAAGCGCGTATGTGTTCTGCAATCAACTGGGGCAGCCGCTTGATCACAATAACGTGACGAAGCGCGTGTGGTATCCACTGCTACGGTCACTTGGGCTGGCCAAACGTCGCCCGTACCAAACGCGCCATACCGCTGCGACGCTGTTTCTGGCCTCGGGTGAGAACCCAGAGTGGGTAGCGCGCATGTTAGGTCACAGCTCAACCGAGATGCTGTTTAAGGTCTATTCGCGCTATGTGCCTAATGCCACACGTATGGACGGCTCTGCTTTTGAGCGTTTATTAGGTAATGCCACGTCCACCAAGCCCGAGAAGGAGCACCGCCATGAAACGGCCTAATCAACAAGCTCCAGCACACCTGTCTCGCACTTTTACGGGCACTTATCGCCTTACGGGACGCGTGGTGGAGTTCGACAATGCAAAAACGCCTTTTCTAAAGCTTCGGCTAAGCGACTGCGAAGGTGATCGTATCGCAATGCTGAATTTGGCTAAGACACACGTACCTGAGCGCATTGGCCATTTGGATTTTGTTACTGCTTCAGGAGTAAAGTGCTTATCAGGCCAATTCCTAATTGATGAGTTCCGCAAGGCGACCCGTGAGGAAGTCCACTCACTGGACACGCTACAATCGCTACCACGTGTGTACGCCCCCGCACCAGCGGTGTTCGCTACGTGACGCCCGCTGACCGGCATCAAGGTGTCGATCGAGAACGCCTTGAACATCGCAAAGCGGTTTATGAAAGAGCTAAACGTCGGCATCCACAGCGTTGGTCGGGGAGCACCCGAAACTGGGAGGTACCCGGTTCGGTAGCGCTCAACCCTGGCAAGCTTCAGGA
>NZ_AHBC01000029.1:0-77597 GCF_000236625.2 Halomonas sp. GFAJ-1 | reverse complement strand
GGTGGCAGCATCACCGTTGACGCCGCGGACATCACCGTGGACGGCAACGACGTCACGGTGGCGGGCCAAGACCTGAGCAGCCTGGCCGACGGCGAGCTGACCGTGACCATGACGGTGACCGACGAAGCCGGTAACCAAGGCAGCGTTGACGACATCGCGATCCTCGACACCACCGCCGAGATCATCGTGAGCCTGGCCGACGTCAACGGCGACAACGTTGCCGACGCGCCGATCAGCGGCAGCACCGAGGGCGTGGAACAAGGCCAGATCGTCAGCCTCGAGATCACCGACGGCACCACCACCGTGACCGCCACGGCCACCGTGGGCGCCGACGGCACCTATGAAACCACCGCCGACCTGAGCGACCTCACCGACGGTGAGCTGACCGTGACCGCCACGGTAGAAGACCTGGCCGGCAACGAAGCCACCGCCACCGACAAAGCGGCGCTGGACGCCACACCTCCAGCAGTCAGCGTGGCACTCCTAGGTGCTGGCGAAGATGATATCTACAACATCGAGGAAATTGCTGCTGGCGAGCCAGGTAGCGTGGAAGCCTTAATTACTTTCCAAGAGGGTACTGAGGTTGGTGATACGTTGGTTGTTAAAGATTCGGGTGGCAACACGCTGACCACAGTGGGGCTGGATCAGAATGACATTAATAACGGTGTCACTGTTTGGGTCGCTGTGAGCGAAGGTGCGACTAACGTTAGTGTTAGCGCCACTGTCACCGATCCTGCGGGCAATAAAGCCGAGGCCGAGGATGAAAAACGCGTCGAAAACGTAGCACCAGAAGCTACCATTACGATTGACCCGGTCTTTGGTGGCGATGATTTCCTGAGTAATGACGAGGCCCAAGAAGGGCAGTCGATCTCCGGTTCTGTTGAAGGTGATGCCAAGGCTGGTGACGCTATCGAAGTCACCATTGGAGGCGAGATCTATACCACCACCGTTGATAGTGATGGCAGCTCCTGGTCCGTGGTTGTGCCGGCAGATAAAGTCGCGGGCCTGAATTCCGGTAATATTATCGCCAAGGTCGACGGTGTAGATGACTTCGGTAATACCTACGAAGCAGATGCGGACCGGGCTTATGAAGTTCAGCCACCGGCATCGTTGAAAGTAGGCAATAATGATGATAACGAGATCGTAGGTGGCGGCGGCGATGATGTGCTGATTGGAGACCGGGGTGGCAAGGTGACAATTGTTGACCCTGCAGCCAACTACAATATCTCGCTGATCGTTGATGTGTCGGGGAGTATGAGCAATGGCTCGGGAACCCCCGGCCTGGATCTGATGGAGTTGACCAAGCAGTCACTGGTTAACTTGGCTAACCAATTGAAGGATCATGAAGGAACAATCAATGTGCAGTTGGTTCCGTTCTCTACCCATGCCTCAACTGCGGTGACGGTCCAGGGGCTTGATGCGAGCAATGTCAACCAATTGATTTCAGCAATTGATGCACTTTCGGCTGGTGGTGGTACGAACTATCAGGCCGCCTTTGAGCAGTCCGTGGCCTGGTTTAATACTCAGAATGGGCAGCAGGCATCTGGCGAGTTTGAAAATCTCACCTACTTCCTAACGGATGGTGATCCTTCTTTGGATTATCGTACAGGTAACGGTAATGTCACGGGGCCTGGCAATGCGACTAGTTACAGTGTGTTGCAAAACTCTGTCAATGCTTTCAAACCATTGGCAGAGCTGAGCCAAGTTGAAGCTATTGCTATTGGGTCTGATGTTAATCAGGACTACCTTCAGTTCTTTACTACAACAGGAGAGTCTGTCGGGCAAGAGTCCGTGTTTGTTGCAGGATTTACAGATTGGGGCTGGCTAAACGTCAGGACTCCAACGGGTCAAAACGCAGGAAACTACAACTGGTTGGGCGGCACCGTGACGGACCAGGCGGGTGATGTTGATATCGTGAATACCGCAGAAGATCTGGCCTCTGCGCTAGAGGGCAGCTCAGAGTTCGATGAGCTTGAGGCTCTAGGCGATGACATCCTGAGCGGTGGTGATGGCAACGATATTATCTTTGGCGATACCATCAATACCGACCATCTCGAGTGGACCAATGGTGACACCGGTGTCTTCTTCGCTGCAGGTGGTCATGATGGCCTGGGCTACCAAGGGTTGCGAGAATACCTCAAGTGGGAGGTGAATAATGGTGTTACGCCCGAAGATGAGCAGATTCTTGACTATGTTCGAGAGAACTGGGAGTCGTTGATCGACACGGTGCGCACTGATGGGGGAAGTAATACCCTGGATGGTGGTGCCGGTGACGATATTCTCATTGGCGGTGCGGGCAACGATACCCTAATTGGCGGTGCCGGCAACGACATCCTAGTCGGTGGTGATGGTGACGACATCTTCCTTTGGGAAGCAGGAGACCAAGGAACGCCAGAAGACGCTGCCATTGATGTGGTTAGAGATTTTGGTAATGGCAACAATGTTCTGGATATTCGTCAGTTGTTGGATTATGAGACTGAAGACTCGCTAGCTGATTACATCGTCGCTGAGCAGGAAGGCGACGACACTGTGCTCTATCTCAACTCCGAGGGTAATTTGGGCAGCGATAAGAATAATGCAGATCAAGTGATTCGCTTGGAAGGTAAGAGTTTCGCTGACTTCGGCGACGCGAGTTCTTCACAGGATGTAATTCAGCATATGCTGGATAACAATCAACTGAAAATCGACCAATAAATTTGCACTGACTTCAAGGCCGCCCACGGGCGGCCTTGTTGCATCATACCGTTTATTACTATTATCAAAATGTCAGCGTGTTTACTGACAGAGGAAGCCACCATGCTTTATATCAAACGCAATGCCGAAGGGGAGATTGTGATGCTCAGCAAAGAGCCATCGCCTGAGTGTGATGACACCATCGCGGCGGATTCGCCGGAGGTGTTTGCCTTTTTGGCTCAGCAAACCGGGCAGTCGGCGCAAATGATCGCGTCAGATCTCGCGTTTGTGCGGGTAGTGGAAGATATGCTGGAAGTGTTGCTAGAGAAAGGCGTGCTGAGCTTTACCGATTTGCCTGCTGCCGCTCAGAGTAAGATTCTGGAGCGAAAGTCGCTGCGTTCTAAAAACGATGTCAATTTATTAGGTGATGGGGACGAGCTGATTTAAATAAGCGCGTCGTAAGACGCGCTGCTGTGGTGTATGCCATCGCATCGCTTATATAAGTAGTTAGAGGCTGATGCCGGGGCCGGTTGCGCCATCCAGGCCAGCACGAAATAGGCTTTCCATCTCTGCTTGCTCTGTTACCCCTTCTGCAATTACCTGAATACCCAGCGAATGGCATAGCGTTGCCATGCCACGCACAATGGTTTGCTGCTCGCTAGAGGTATGAATGCCGCGAATCAAGCTGCTGTCCACTTTAAGGTAGGCAAGCCCCACGTCGTGAAGATCGGCAAGCTTTGTAAATTCAGCGCCTACGTGCTCGATACCGAACTGACAGCCCAGCGGCCTTAGCGCCGTACATAAACCCCGTAAGCTGCCGATAGCGTGCGCGTTCAATACTGCGGGCACTTCAAAGCAGAGCTGTTTGGCGAGCTGCGGTTGCTTCTCTAACAGGGCTCTTAGCTCAATGACAAACTGCCCGTTGGTAATGGAGGCAAGCGAAAGGTTAATCCCTAATTTTTGCGTAGGATCAATCGTGAGCTGTTCCAAGGCTTTTTTAACGACGGCAATATCAAGTGCTGGCTCTAGGTCGAAGCGTGATATCCAGGGAATAAACACACCGGCTGTTTGCCATGCATTTGCAAGCTCTAAGCGGGCGGGGCACTCATAGTGGAGCACGTTGTTTTGTGCATCAGTGACAGGGAAGTAGGCCAGTTGTGGCCCTTGGTGAATAGCGGTATTAAGAGCTGTTCGCCACTCGGCATGCGTATTAAACAGTGAGCCTTGCTTACCTTCACGAACAACCACACCTCGGTGTGCACTGCTGCTTTCAGCCTCTGCCAGGGCATCGTCTAACGTGGCGAGAAGCGCGCCGCGATCATCGTGGGGTGCATAGGCAGCAATCGCCGCTGGCAGATGCAGTGTTGTATGAGAGGAGAGCAGGCCCACTGATTCAAGTGCCTGATCAAGCGCTTGGCGAACACGTGGCGCTAATGCACGGGTATCTTCTTCCAGTGGCAGCAACAGCATGAAGTCGCTGCCGTTAAGGCGGCCTACCAGGGCCTCTTCTGAGGCATCGTCAAGCTTGGAAAGTTGTATGACCAGCTCTCGCAGTAAGCTATCCGTTGTCTGGTGGCCTAGCTGTTCATTTAGCTGCTCCAAGGCTTGAACCCTTACCATGACCATTAGGCCCGTTGCGCGAGCCTCATCACTACTCAACAGTGATGCCAGCCTACCCATGAACACATCACGATTGAGTGCGCCAGTGACTCTGTCATGCTGAAGATCGCGACGCAACTCATCCAGCTTATGGCTCTCTTGGCTGAGCATTTGATGAACGTTGGCCGAAAGCACATTCATCGCTTGAGCGACTTCTTTCAGCTCTAAGGTGCGGGGCTCTTTAATGGTGGTAAAGCGGCGGGCACTGATATCTTTTGCCTGGGCAACTACACGGGTTAACGGGTGCTTGATACCGCGTACCAGTACGGTGGCAATGGCTAAACTAATCGCCCCGGCCAGTAAGAACCAGCCTGCTAATTCCAACATGCTGCGCCATAAAGAGGCATAAGCAAAGCTATGCTGGCTTTCAAGTTCTAAGGTGCCGAACTGCCGCCAGCCATCCTGCACGGTGGCTCGTCCTGTAGGGACGTCAAATTGAATGAGGTTACGGAACCAGGCAGGTACATCGCCGCGATACTCGCCAGCGGTGCGTTCAACCAGCACCTCGCCATCGGTGTCTTTTAATACAATTGAGCGGTAGTAGCCGGTATCAAATTGTGCAGCAATGAGTAGCTCAAGAATCACGATGTCTTTGTCAAGCTGGCTCATCGAAAGCGCAAGCGCAGTGGCGTTGTCTTCGTTTTTAATGCGGACTTCTTGCTCAATATAGTCACGGCTTGAGGCAATGCTGATCGCAAGACTGCCGACAAACGAGAGTAGAAGAAGCGCAATAATGGCCAGCCAAAGCTGTTTAATCAGTGACATGGTGCCTTATCCTTTTAAATGAAGCCTTGTGATTGCATGCGTTCCACCACGCTGCGCCAGCGCGATAACCGGGCTAAGGGGTCGGCACGTGACTCTGATGAGCCGCCTGCCCATAATCCTTCGCTGTTAAAGCTAAATACGGGGTCAAGGTCGGTGCGCTGTGAGGCGGGGCTAATGGAGGGTACAAGGTTGTCGAGTACCAACGGCTCGGCGTTTGGCGTTGTGTAGTAGCCAAGCACCATGTGGGCTTGGGTAATTTGGCTACGGCCAATACGCGCACGCACATAAATCATCCTCAGGCGTTCACCTGGGACGCCAAGCTGCTTAAGGGTAATATATTTGGCGATAGAGTAGTCTTCGCAGTCGCCTTGACCCTGCCCCATGGTTTCCAGCGGTGTGGCCCAAAAGTCTTCCTGGCCCCAATTATGGATATCGTCAACCCAGCGTACTTGTCGGTTGAAAAAGTCATTGACCTCACGCAGCTGCGTCTGTAGTTCCTGCCCACGTAGACGCTCTAGCAAGTCAAACCATGCCTCTAATACGACAAGGCCGCGCTGCCCATACTGCTGCTGCATAGTTTGACGCAAGCGCTGTGGGTTAAAAGCAGTCGCAGGCGTCGGAAATATCCCCACCCCGGCGCCCAACATAAGCGCGCCGGCAGTGGCTAAAAACTGCCGACGGGAAAGGGAGCAAAGCGTGGGGCGAGCAGAGTCAGGCATAGGCGCCATTAGCGTTCGTCAAATATTCATTAAGACTACAAGCTACGACACCTGAGCGCTATATCTGCCAAGTAGAAAGTATTAATTGAAAGTATGAAATCTCCCTTATGGACTCTACTCAGCGTTGGCTTGTACTGCCCCTTTTTGGGTGTGTTCGGAAAGCAAGGGCTCAAGCGCTGGCCATACGTTATCTAGAATAATCGGCTGTGCCTCAGCGGTGGGGTGGATACCATCACTTTGCATCAGTTGCCTATTCAGGGCAATGCCTTCCAGTAAGAAAGGCACCAGTGAAATATCGTATTCATCCGCTAGGGAGTGGAATACACCGGTGAAAGCGTCCCGGTAGGCTTGGCCATAGTTAGGTGGGATATCAATGCCCAGCAGTAATACGTCAGCGTCTACTTCCTGGCTTTGTTCAATCATGCGGGCAAGGTTGGCACGCATTTGATTAGGGTCTAAACCGCGTAGTCCATCGTTACCCCCTAGCTCTAGCAGAACGATATCAGGCTGCCGCTGTCCGATAATGTCGGTAAAACGCTGCGCCCCGCCGGAAGTGGTTTCGCCACTAATGCTGGCATTGACCACCGTTGCTTGGCCTGCAAGGCGCTCTTCCAGCAATGTTACCCAGCCCTCTTCCTGCTCAATGCCGTAAGCGGCACTTAAGCTGTCACCCATGACTAACAGAGTAGGGCCTTGGTCTGCGTTGATCGATGAAGTACCGAAGGTGACTACCAGTGCCAGCACCCCTCCGGTTACCATACGATTCAGTTTTTGATGATAGGGCTTTAGATAACACAGTTTTAGATGACTTGGTTTTTGAAAGCTTGGTTTTTGAAAGCCTGGTTTTTGAAAACCCGTTTTTTGAAAACTTAGTTTTTGACGAAATAGGTTCTGACGAAATAGCTTTTGACGAAATAGTTTCTGCCAATCCAGTTTATGCCACGCTACAGGGATGCCACGCTTCATGCCTTACTCCTCTGACCCAATGTCTACGTTGCCAGCCGATGACGCGCCTGCAAACCAATCATCCACCGACACTACGTCTGCCCATAAGGTTCCTAATGTCGGGATGGGGACGCCTGTGCTGCTGGCTGAAAAGCTCTCAAAACAGGTAACCAGCGGTGAGCGCTCATTACATATCTTACACGACCTCTCTTTAAGCGTTGCCGCAGGGGAGAGCGTGGCCATTCTAGGTAAAAGTGGTGCCGGTAAGTCGACTCTTTTAGGGCTTTTAGCAGGCTTAGACACCCCCAGTGATGGTGAATTAACCCTGTTTGGGCAGCCTTTGAGCCGTTTGGATGAAGATGGCAGGGCAGCGCTACGTGCGGGGCGGGTAGGGTTTGTGTTTCAAAATTTCCAACTGCTGCCCACCTTGAGCGCGCTTGAAAACGTGCTATTGCCCCTAGAGCTATCTCCGCGAGCAGGTGGCGATGGTACTGCTTCTCACTGGCTTGAGCGGGTGGGGCTGGGGGAGCGCACAGGCCACCTACCCAAACAGCTCTCCGGCGGCGAGCAGCAGCGGGTGGCGATTGCTCGCGCCTTCGTGACCGACCCAGAGCTGGTATTTGCCGATGAGCCCACCGGCAACCTAGATCCTGACACCGGCGCACAAATTATTGACCTCCTATTCACGCTTAACCGCGAGGCGGGCACCACGCTGATGCTGGTGACCCATGACCACGCCCTTGCCCGCCGCTGCGACCGTTGCCTGCGCCTTGCAAATGGCAAGCTAGAACCCTTTGAGCCGGTATCTATCAATGGGGGTAGTAATGAGTGATATTAACTGGCGCCTGGCCGCCCGCAGTTTAAAGCGTGACCTGCGAGCATCCGACGTGCGGGCGCTGTTTATTGCACTTATGCTCGCGGTTGCGGCTTCCACCATGATTGCTTTTTTTCTCGACAGACTGGAGCGTGGTTTGGAGCGTCAGGCGGGCCAGATGCTGGGCGGCGATTTGGTGTTGGAACAGCGCGAGCCGTTTTCTGATGCGCTGCGCAGTACCTTAGAACAGGCAGGACTTGAGTTGAGCGATCAAGTCGAACTGGTCTCAATGATTAGTCGAGGCGAGCGTTTTCAGCCCGCTAGCCTGAAAGCGGTCGATGATGTTTACCCGCATTATGGCGAATCCCATGTTGATCTTGGCAGTGGCACGGAACAAATCGCCTCTGGCCCAGCGGCGGGGGAGGCATGGGCAGACCCAAGGCTTATCCAGCTGATTGAACTTGAGCTGGGCGACCGTGTGCAGGTGGGGCAAACCGAACTTACCATCAGCGGTATTATTGAGCGCGAAGCCGACCAATCGGGTGGCTTTGGCAACTTCAACCCTCGCTTAATGCTCAATACTGCCGACCTCGAGGCCACCGGCTTGGTACAGCCAGGCTCGCGTATTGAGTTTAGTTTGTTGGCAGCAGGGCCGCCTGCAGCGTTAGACCAAGTGCAGCCGCTACTGGCTGAGCTAAGAAGAGACGGTGTGGATGTGCGTGACGTGCGGGTAGACCGTCCTCAGTTAGGTAATGCCCTAGAGCGTGCCGAAAGCTACCTGGGGCTTGCCGGGTTAGCCGCTGTGCTGCTGGCGGGGGTGGCCGTCGCTATGTCCACCCGCCGCTATGTGGAGCGCCACCTGGATACGGCTGCACTATTGCGCTGTTTTGGTGCCAGCCAGTACCAACTGGTGACGATTTTTTCCCTACAGCTGCTGGGTTTAGCGCTGGCAGCATCGGTGGTAGGCGCGCTGCTTGGGCTGGTGGGGCAGGCGGTGCTTCTCTGGTTGCTCACCAGCTTTTTACCCATGACGCTGCCGCCCCCCGGCATCATGCCGCTTTGGCTGGGGATTTTTACTGCCTTAGCCGTGTTAGTGGGTTTTGCTGGGCCAACGCTACTGCGCATTAAGCAAGTGAGCGCACTGAAAGTACTGCGTCGCGAGCTGGACCCTTTACCACCGTCTGCATGGGTGGTGGTTGGGGCGGCCAGCCTGGTGTTTGGCGGCCTGCTATGGCTCTACTCGGGCAGTTTGCCGTTGGCGATTGCGCTGCTGATTGGCGGCGCTGCGCTGTTGGGCGTGCTGTGGTTATTGAGTTCACTGCTACTCAATGGCTTGCTAAAAGTCGTGCAGCGGCTGTCAGGGAAGCGTGTATGGTCACAGGCGTTTCGTTTGGGAGGGCGGCAGTTAGCGCGACGCAAGCAGGCGGGATTAGGGCAGCTGTTGGCCTTTTCGGTGACGTTCTTCGCCATGGCGATGATTGTGTTGGTGCGCGGCGATCTGCTGACTACCTGGCAAGACCAGTTGCCTGATGACACCCCCAACTACTTTGCTATCAACATACAGCCCGGCGAGCGCGACGCCTTTGAACAAGCCGTTGCGCCACGAGTAGACACCCAGAGCACACTTTACCCGATGGTGCGCGGGCGTATTACCGGCATTAATGGGCAATTGCCACGAGACGCTGTACCGCCAGATGCCAGGGGAGATAACTCTCTGCGCCGCGAGCTAAACCTCACTTGGCAAGCTGAAGTGCCCCAAGGTAACCAAGTCGTCGCCGGGCAGTGGTTTACACCGGAGGCTGAGCCCCAAGGCTTTATGGGTGAGGTAGACGCAACCCCCACTGAGAGCGGTGACATTACACCTATCTCCATGGAGGACGGGCTCGCTCAGCGGTTAGGGTTGGGTATTGGCGATGAGCTAACGTTCTCGGTGGGGGGCGATACCATTGCGACCCGTATCGAAAGCTTACGTAGCCTCAATTGGGATAGCTTTACGCCCAACTTCTTCATTATTTTCCCGCCGGGTGTGCTGGAGTCGTTTGGGCATAGTTATATCACCGCGTTTCACCTGCCCGATGCAGAGCAAGGGTTAGTTCGCCAGTTGGTAAGCGATTTTCCGGGCGTTTCGCTACTCAATGTAGATGCCATTTTAGGCCAGGTGCGCGAAGTACTAACGCAGGTTACTCGGGCAGTAGAACTGGTATTAGCCTTGGTGCTGCTAGCAGGCATTAGCGTGCTCTACGCAGCTCTGACGGCAAGTAGACCGGTACGTGCCCATGAAAGCGGCTTACTGCGCGTATTTGGGGCAGGCACCAAGATGATTTCCCGCGTGCAAGGCGCAGAGTATGCGCTACTTGGGTTTGCCAGTGGTTTGATGGGAGCAGCACTAGCGGAGCTAGCCACCGCCGCGCTGTACCTTTACTGGCTGGAGTTAACGCCACGCCTGCACTTGGGGCTTTGGTTTATATTGCCGCTAGGGGGCGCGCTGCTGATTGGTATTATCGGCCATGCGCTTTCTTATAGTTTAAGGCGCCAAGCCCCAGCCGCCAGCCTTGGGCTGTTGGGTGAGGCATAGCGAGGATGGACGCTTACCCGAATAGCGTGGCTGTCCACTTGGTCAGCCTTTGAAGGGTGCCAGCAACATGAAACATACTCATGCAACACCTGACGCGGATGCGATGAAAGTCGCGTCAGGCTGCGTTATGATAACGCCCTCGCTTCTCCCATGATGATCGTTTCGTTACGAGGTTCTCGCCGATGTTCAGCCGCGACATGACAATTGCCGGATTCGATGACGCGCTTTTTGATGCGATGCAAAAAGAAGTTGCACGCCAAGAAGCCCATATCGAACTGATTGCTTCTGAAAACTACGCTAGCCCCCGCGTACTGGAAGCCCAGGGTAGCCAGCTGACCAACAAATACGCCGAAGGCTACCCCGGCAAGCGCTACTATGGCGGCTGTGAATTCGTCGATATCGCCGAAAACCTCGCCATCGACTACGCCAAAGAGTTGTTTGGTGCGACCTACGTTAACGTCCAGCCCCACTCTGGTTCCCAGGCAAACAGCGCGGTGTTCCAAGCGCTGGTAACGCCGGGTGACACCATTTTGGGCATGAGCCTTGATGCGGGTGGTCACCTGACCCACGGTGCCAAGCCTAACTTCTCTGGTAAGCACTACAACGCGATTCAGTATGGCCTGAATGAGCAAGGTCTGATCGACTATGACCAAGTGGCTGCGCTTGCCCGTGAGCACAAGCCGAAAATGATCATCGCCGGTTTCTCAGCTTATTCACAAATTGTCGATTGGGCCAAATTCCGCGAAATTGCCGACGAAGTAGGCGCTTACTTACTGGTCGATATGGCCCACGTCTCTGGCTTGGTCGCGGCGGGTGTTTACCCAAGCCCGCTGCCCCATGCGCACGTGGTCACCTCGACAACCCACAAAACCCTGCGCGGCCCCCGCAGCGGTGTGATTCTGTCGGCGGAAAACAACGCTGACATCGAGAAAAAGCTCCAGTCAGCGGTATTCCCCGGTGGCCAGGGTGGCCCCTTGATGCACGTGATTGCGGCTAAAGCGATCTGCTTCAAAGAAGCCATGGAGCCAGGTTTCAAAACCTACCAGCAGCAGGTCGTTAAAAATGCCCAGGCAATGGCTAAGGTGTTCATCGACCGGGGTTACGACATCGTATCCGGTGGCACCGAAGACCACCTTTTCCTGCTCTCGCTCATCAAGCAGGGTGTGACCGGTAAAGATGCGGACGCCGCCTTAGGCCGTGCCCACATCACGGTGAATAAGAATGCCGTTCCTAACGACCCGCAAAGCCCGTTCGTAACCTCTGGCCTGCGTATCGGCACGCCCGCTGTCACTACCCGTGGTTTCGGTGAAGACGAATGTACCCAACTGGCTGGCTGGATCTGCGACATTCTGGATGTATTGGCGAAAGGTGAAGACACTAGCGGCGTAGAAGCCCAGGTGCTGGATAAAGTCGCTGCCGTCTGTGGTCGCTACCCGGTTTATAAATAACGTAGGTCGTCTATCAGGTGGTTGTGCCTGGTGGCCTTTAAAGAAAAGCGCTAGCCTAATGGGCTAGCGCTTTTTTTAGTTTATGACACCCAAGTTTACATCAGTATCCGTTACATAACTGCTCGCTGATTACCAGCCGCCTTGGCCTTCTAACAAGCTTCGTGTGTTGTTATTGAGGCGTACTCTGAAGTCGGCGCTACCCAGCACCATGGCATCACCCGTCCTAACTACCCGAGCACTGACGTAAAGGTAGTCTTGCCCTTGGGCATAGGTGCCCATCAAGATAGAGCGTGCATCGTGCTGGGCGCTTAACCGCTGTACTTGGCGGGATAAAATTAGCTCGCCTACGCTCTCTTCGATGAACATGCTGTCGCGCATTTTTACTTCGCGTACCTGCATGCCTTCCCGTGCTAAGGCAGAGGCCATAAGCTCAGAGCTAATACGGCCAAACGTTGAGGATTGGCTAAGATTGTCGATGCTGACAAACGTAGCCGCTATCATCGGGCTATAACGTGTTATATCTGGGTTGTTTGCTACCATTTGACTGGCCGCCGCGTGGGCTAGCTCGGAAAGGTCGGGCTCAGGCTCCGCCGGTTGGGTGTTTGTATTGCCAAAGGTGCCGCATCCTGCCAGCGTCAGCGCCATTAACACCAGGGGTAAAAAGCAGGTTTTACGCACTAAAGAGCGACAGTAAACAGTAAAAGATAAAAATGTAGCGTTACTAGAAAACACGGTGTTGCTAGAAGACATAGTGTTACTAGAAGACATAGCGTTACTAGAAGACATAGCGTTACCAGGTGTCAGTGATGGAAACAGTGGGCGTAGTAGGTGCTTGGGGCACGCGATGCGGGGCATAGTGGCGACGATCTCCCCCATTTATGTAATAAATGTTGGAAGATGAGTAAAGAATTCGATCGTCCTCAATTATTTGCGTGGTGACGATGATTTCCTCATTACCCGTATGCGTCCAGCTACCGGTTGTTGTGTCGGCCAGCATGGCGGCAGGAATTAATGCCAGAGCAGGTTCACTCCAGTTGCGGAGTGGAATAGTGGCGACCGCAATGCCGCTGGCAAGGGCTGTGTAAGTGCCAAAGGGCGGACGTATGTAACCGCGATCCCGGTGTTCAACGACTTCTACATCGATCTGAACCGTTGCGCCGCCTGAGCGAGGCTGGGTAGTGACGCTGCCTCCCCTAGAAACCAGTTCACTGGTTAGCAGGGTGCGGAAGCCGCGTTCAAATTCGCCACCGCTGTAGGCGCTGAGGTAGGCATGCTCTTCTGCCGGAATATGCAAATCCCTAAAGCGTACGCGTTCACTGCGTAAGATACCGGCAGCCTCATGCTTGGCCAGTACTTCCCAGTGCTGGGCAGCCTGCATCCGCTGCTGTTCTGTGTAAGGGTACGTCGTTGCAACCGGTGCCTGTGAGGTATTGGCATAAAAGCAACCACTTAGCATTAGGCTTGCGAGCCCGAGGCTAACAGGGCGTAAAAAACGAACGTTAGAGGATGAAATAAAACGAATACGCACCTGATAGTTCCTTCTCGCTACAAAACGGCTTTTGATAGACTAGTTTGCCACGCTTAGCTTATATCGGCCATGAGGTTAAAAACTTGAATGAGTAATTGCTCCCATGCTTGAAGATCACCGCGCTGGGCCGCGTCATGATTCGCTGCTGACTGCTTATTCAGATGATGAGAGCAATAGCGGGTGGATGATTAGCTATATCGATATTATGACGCTCTTAGTGGCGCTTTTTGTGATTATTATTGCCGCCGCCGGGGTCACAAGCCCAACGTGGAAGCCCCAAGAAGCAGAGCCAGAGACCCGTTATAATGTCTTGTCCACGCTCGACATCCCTTTGCCTATAGAGCTTGCCAGCGTGCGTAAGCAGCGTGAGGGGTATTTTTTGCCTCCCACTATCCCCGGTGAGCTAAGCCAGATGGCTATAAGTGCCGCGTTAGGTGTGGCTGGGTTACCCCAGCGCCGTCCAATCGTAAGCGTCCCGCCGTTATTGGCACGGGTGGAGGAGGAACCATCTACCCCTGAAGCGCTCACTTTCGATGTAGTGCTGCCACGACCGCTGCTGCCGACCAGTGAACGTCAGTTGGTGTCGCCGCTGGCTGACTACATGGTGCTGCTGACTGACCGTCCACCTGTCAATGTGCAAGAGGTGGAGGATGAAGCTGTCGATAGCACTTTGGCGCTGGATGAAACGCTGCTAGAGCGTGTTGAAGCATCACCTTACCTACCCAACCTTGAGGGGGTTGAGGTATCACGGGTTGCCGAAGGCATTAGCCTGCGCGTGCAGGATCAGTTGCTGTTCCCATCAGCGGCGGCTGACCTTTCAGAGGGTGGCTCTTCGCTTGTCAGTAGTTTGATGGAAACAATTCAGCGCTACGAGGGCGAGGTGTGGGTAGAAGGGCACTCAGATAGTCAGTCGATTAACACCCCCGAGTTTTCATCCAACTGGGCACTCTCCAGCGCACGCGCTATTGCCATTGTTGAAGCACTTGAAGCGGCAGGCGTAGAACCGCAGCGTTTGCGCGCCGTAGGGCTGGCGGCTACTCGACCACTAGAAGATAACAGCACTGAGGAGGGGCGAGCGCGCAATCGGCGCGTTGAGGTGGTTATTCACGTTGAGTAACTGAGATTGAGTCGTTGCAAGCCGTGTACAACAGTGATGTTTGCAGAAGTCGCGATTGAGAAAACCAACATCGCAAAAAAAAGCCCGCCGGGGGAGGCGGGCATTAAAGGGCTTGGCTCACTGCAGCTCACTGGCATCAGGTGAGGGGGTGTACAAGACTGCCAGTGAGTACAATGTCAGTATAGCTATTTGAGGGGATTTTCCAAGGGTTTGTGCAAATATTTTAGCCCTGTGCTCGTAATGGATGACTCGTTCAGTCCAGGGCGCCCCTGGTCAGCGCTCTGCTTCACTGATTTTTTTGCACTTTTTGGGTGCGTATCCTTTGCTCTTTTTTGGTGCTAAAAATAATCACGCGTCATTTATGTTCATATCTCTTTGTTATCGTTAGTCTATTTTTCTTTGGCATATAACCTGCTTGTTTGCTTATCTGTGTATGAAGACGACGTGTTGAGTAAGGTCTTAATACAAAAGTGTACAAACGCTTTTAAGATGGTCAATAGGTGATGCTATGTCTGAACATGCCAACGCTCTTCCAATATCGAAGGCATTGCCCCAACAAGTGGCAGCAAACGCGATTGATCCTGCTTTGCAGCCGCGCTTGGTGGTGACGGATCTTGATGGTTCGTTGCTTGATCACCATACCTACGATTTTGCCCCCGCAGCCCCCTGGCTCGCGCGCTTAAAAAAACTTGGCGTGCCGGTTATTCCTGTGACCAGTAAAACCCGGGCTGAGCTGATCCCGCTTCGCGAATCACTTGGCCTCACCGCGACACCTTTTGTTGCCGAAAACGGCGCCGTGATTGGTTTGCCGCCCGGTTGGTGCCATGCCCGTTTAGACCGTCCAGGCAGTGCCCGGGATGGGGTTGTTGTTAAACACACAGGGGTTGATGTGGGGTTTATTCGTGCTCGGCTAAAAATATGGCGCGAACGACTTGGACTTCGGTTTACCCGCATGGGAGAGCTGAACACCCCGCAAATTATGGAGCTCACCGGATTAGATGAGGCACGTGCAAAGGCTGCTCGGCAGCGAGAGGGGAGCGAGCCGCTCATTTGGCACGATGATGAAAAAGCGCTTGAGGCGTTTCGCCTTGCGCTAGCAGGGGATGGCCTTGAGCTGACCCAAGGAGGGCGTTTTTGGCACGTTATGGGGCGCGCCTCGGATAAAGGCAGTGCCGTAGAGTGGCTAATTAAGCGCTTTAGCGCCCTTAGGGGAAGCCCGCCTATTTCATTGGGGTTAGGCGATGGCCCTAACGATATCACCATGCTGGAAGCAGTGGACCAAGCAGTTGTCATCAAGGGGTGTCATGGGCTGGAGATAACGCCACGCAGTGCTGCTTTATACCGTACCGAGGCAACCGGGCCATTAGGTTGGGCTGAGGGGGTAGCCCATTGGTGGGGGCGAGACGACCGCCGTTTAGCGGCGGCGCCAACCTGTCATGCTGCCGTTATGTGAGCATATCTATGTCAACGCGTATGGCTAGTGAGCCAAGGAGACATACTGCATGAGTGATTTCCATCAAAATGGCGTGATTACCGATTTTCACAACTTAACGCGCCGTTCAGTTGACGCACTTGAGCAAGAGCTTTGCCAATTTGCCAAGCGGCGCCCCATGGGGTTGATCTTACCCTCGCTGTTTTCAGAGCTGGAGGGACCAGCGCTTTCTGCCATTGTCGATGAATTAGTTAAAGTGCCCTATCTCAATGAAGTGGTGATTGGTCTGGATCGCGCTGATCGCGACCAATTTTTATATGCCCGAGAGTTTTTTTCTCGCTTACCCCAGCATACTCGTATTTTATGGAACGACGGCCCTCGGTTAAAGGCGCTGGATGCCGAGTTGGAAAGCCATGGGCTAGGTGCGCTGGAGCCGGGTAAAGGGCGCAATGTATGGTACTGCGCAGGCTATATTCTCTCGTCTGGGCGTTCATCGGTGGTCGGTTTACATGACTGCGATATTCTCACCTACGAGCGTGGGTTATTGGCCCGCCTTATGTACCCCGTGGCTCATCCCCGGTTCAACTATAGTTTTTGTAAAGGCTATTACCCCCGCATTGCGGAGGGGAAGTTGAACGGACGTGTGTCACGGCTGATGGTAACGCCGCTCATACGCGCCCTTAAAACGGTGTGTGGGCCACTTCCCTACTTGGATTATTTGGATAGCTTTCGTTATCCGCTTTCCGGTGAGTTTGCGATGCGCAGTGAGGTACTGGAAGGCATACGTATACCGGCAGATTGGGGGCTGGAAATTGGTGTGCTTTCCGAGTTACAGCGCAACTACGCGCCAAGGCAGCTGTGCCAGGTCGATATTGCCGATGCCTATGATCACAAGCACCAGCCAGTGAGTGAAGACGACCCTAATGGTGGCCTGAATCGTATGAGCCTGGATATTGCCAAGGCGCTGTATCGCAAGCTCGCTACCCAAGGCGTGAGCTTTAGCAGCGAGGATTTCCGTACGCTAAAAGCGACCTATTACCGCTATGCCTTAGACCTTATTGAAGCTTACGACCACGATGCCACCATGAACGGGCTCAGCTTGGACCGCCATTGCGAAGAGCAGGCAGTAGAGCTGTTTGCCAGCAACCTTTTAGAAGCAGGTAACCTGTTTTTGGATAACCCACGCGAGCGTCCGTTTATCCCCAGCTGGAACCGAGTTCAAGCCGCTGTGCCCGATTTGCTGGCCCGCATGCATGACGCGGTGGAGCTAGATAACCAAGGAAAGGTGTAGCCCAATCGCTTTTTTGAACCCTGCTCCTGGCAGGGTTTTTTTATGCTTGTCTTTGTCTCGTGCCTTAAATGCTGCCAATACTGGCTTGGTTGAATGCTGTATCGGTTTAATAATCTCTTTAATAAATGGCTTTAAATTCCATAAGGGTATAAACATATAACCATATATGGTTTATAGTGGGTGCATAGTAACGCTAAAAGCCACCTAGTGGAGGCACTGTATGCAACGCCCAATCGTCACCCCTTTTTTCGATGAGCCCACCAATACGTTTAGCTACGTGGTGCAAGACCCCGATAGCCATGCCTGCGCTATTGTCGATTCAGTACTGGATTTTGATTATGCCGCTGGGCAAACGGATGTGCGCTCCGCTAATGCAATTATTAGCTTTATTCGTGATAACGACTTAACCGTGGAATGGATTCTGGAAACCCACGTACATGCAGACCATCTTTCCGCGGCGCCTTATTTACATCAGCAGCTAGGCGGCAAAACCGGTATTGGCGCCCATATCGTCGACGTACAGGAAATTTTTGGTAAGGCGTTTAATGCGGGAACCGAATTTGCTCGGGATGGCAGCCAGTTTGATGCGCTGTTCAATGAAGATGACACTTTTACGATTGGTAAACTGCAAGGGCGTGTAGTGCACACCCCTGGGCATACGCCTGCTTGTCTAACGTATGTCGTCGGCGATGCTGCCTTTGTGGGCGATACGCTTTTTATGCCGGATTACGGCACCGCGCGGTGTGACTTTCCTGGTGGAGATGCCCGCACGTTATACCGTTCAATACAAAAAGTGCTGGCCCTACCAGAGCAAACGCGGCTGTTTTTGTGTCACGACTATAAAGCCCCAGGGCGTGAGACTTACCAACATGAAACCAGCGTGGCGGAGCAGCGCACCGCTAACGTCCACGTGCACGAAGGTATTAGCGAAGATGAGTTTGTGAAAATGCGCTCCGAGCGCGACGCCACGCTGGGCATGCCAAAGCTAATTATACCGTCGGTGCAGGTCAATATGCGGGCCGGGGAGATGCCTCCCGCTGAAGATAATGGACAAGTGTATCTAAAAGTACCGATTAATCGTTTTTAGCCGATTTTTATCTAAATTAAGGAGCACCGTATGAAAACTAACGTAGGTGGTATCGATAAAGTAGCGCGCATTGTGGTGGGGGCGGTGCTGATTGGGTTGGCGTTGACCGGAACAATAGGTGCCTGGGGGTGGGTAGGGATTGTGCCTTTGGCAACCGGCCTTTTTAACTTTTGCCCGCTTTACCCGCTGCTGGGTATTTCAACGTGTAAAACCAAGCGTTAAAACGATCACTAGCCTCGTACGCTAGTTGAGTAAACAACGTTACAAGCACTTTTCAGGAGCACACCGTGGACTGGATAGCGAGTCTGCAAGGATTGGTGGGGGGCGTATTGATCGGGCTCTCTGCTGTGTGGCTAATGGGGTCACTTGGGCGCATTGCTGGCATTAGCGGCATTGTTGGCACGTTAATTACTCAGCGCCCCAAGGGGGATAGCGCCTGGCGGCTAGCATTTCTGGCGGGGGTGGTAAGTGGCCCGTTAGTCGTGATGGCATTAGGCGGTGGGTTGGGCAATGTGGCGGATGCCCCCGGTGCGGTCATTGGCGAGCCAGCGGGCGGTATACTGTTAATGCTGCTGGCTGGGCTGTTAGTAGGGCTAGGAACCGGCATTGGCAGCGGCTGTACCAGCGGGCACGGCGTATGCGGTTTAGCGCGCTTGGCGCCGCGCTCGATGGCGGCGACGGCAATGTTTCTAGTCGCCGCTATTGTGACCGTGTACGTGGTACGCCACGTGTTAGGAGGCAGTGCATGAGCCGTCTTAGTCATTCAAACACGCTTAAAACAGCGGCTGGCTATCTGGCAGGCCTGCTGTTTGGTCTTGGGCTGGCGGTTTCGGGAATGACCGACCCAGCACGGGTATTGGGCTTTTTGGACATCGCGGGCGCCTGGGACCCTACCCTAATGTTTGTGTTAGGCGGTGCGGTAGTCACGACTTTCATCGGCTATCGGCTTGTTTATGCCCGAGGAACTCCGCTGTTTGGTAGCGGCTTCCAGCTACCTAGTAAGCAGGATTTAGACGCTAAGCTGTTAGGCGGCGCGGCGCTATTTGGTATTGGTTGGGGGCTTTCTGGCTACTGCCCTGGTCCGGCTATTGCCTCTGTTGGTGGCTTATCGTTACCGCTGTTAGCCATGTTAGTGGCGATGGTGGTGGGATGGTTCTTGGCTAAACGAGTTTAGCGCACTGCTTTAACTTACCCCAGCTTACCCCGCTTGCTTGATGACGACTATCACCCTTGCTGAGATCAGCAGGGGTGTTTTTGTTGATAGGGAGAGATTGATAGAGGCGAGATGGAGAGAGGCGAGATGGAGAGAGGGAGCTAATTGGACGATGGACATTGCTTGGATGCTTAACGCTAGGTTAATGCGCGTTTGCCATGCTGGACAGACTATAGAAGGAAACCGCTATGCACGTCTTACTCATTGAAGATGACCCGCTGGTGGCCTCGGGGATTCGCTCAGGCTTGATGATGTACGATTTTGTCGTCGATCACGTCTCCTCAATTAAGGCTGCGCGGCAAGCCATGCAGTCAGTGGCGAGCGATGTGGTGATACTCGACCGCGGGTTGCCTGATGGGGATGGCTTACAACTACTTCAGTCATGGCGTGAGCAAGGAATCGCCACGCCGGTACTGATGCTAACCGCCCGAGACGCGGTTCGTGACCGAGTGGATGGGCTTCAATGCGGTGCTGACGACTATCTGATAAAGCCGTTTGATCTTGATGAGCTGGTAGCGCGCTTACATGCGCTGCTGCGTCGCGTGTCGGGCCGTAGCCAGGGGCTTACGGTGCATGGGGCGCTGACCTTAGACCCAGCGTCACGAGAGGTAAACGTTGCTGGGCACTTAGTGGCGTTGTCACGGCGCGAGCTGGTGCTATTGGAAGCGTTTTTACACGCGCCGCGCAGCGTGCTGTCGGCGGATCAGTTGAAGGATAGCCTGTACGGCTTAAATGACGAAGTAGAGAGTAATGCGCTAAATGTGCATATCCACCATCTTCGCCGCAAGCTCGGCAGCGGGGTGATCGAGACGGTACGTGGCCTAGGGTACCGGCTTGGTAAGCCCGAAGCAGTGCATTTGCCTGGCACACCCTACAAAGGTCAGCAATGAGCTTGCGTGCCCGCCTACTGCTAACGCTAGGCTTAACCCTGGTGGTGTTATGGGGTGTGGCAGCGGCGTGGTTACTAAATGACCTAGAAAAAAAGTTTGTAGAAACCCTTGATCAGCGCTTAGCCCAGTCGGCGCGCATGGTCGCTGGGCTAGTGCTTCAGCTACCCGAAGAGGTATGGGCCCAGAGCGCAACAGCGGCGCTCTCAATTCCCCCGATTGAAGGCTTGGCCTGTCAGGTTCATTCGCCACAAGGCAACATCATTGCTCGCACCCATGCCAACCTTGAAGCGGTACTCTCCCCGGGTGCTAGGGGGCACACCTACCGCCAAGAGGGCGATACCACCTGGCGCGTGTTTACCTATGAGCGTGGTGATTTGGTGATCACCACCGCCGACCGTATGGATGAGCGCGATAAGTTGCTTAGCGATGTCGTTCGCGTGGCCGTGGTGCCTTTTATTGTCGCGCTGATCGGCAGCTTTATCGCCCTGTGGGTGGGGGTATGGCGTGGATTGTTGCCTTTAGCGCGTCTGCGAGCGGCATTGGCTAGCCGCCATCCTGAAGCGTTAGCGCCAGTGTCTACTTATGGCGTGCCTAAAGAGATCAAACCGCTTATTGAGACCCTCAATGGGTTGCTGATCCGCGTGCAGCACACGCTCGTTCGTGAGCAGCGCTTCACGAACGACGCCGCCCATGAACTGCGTACCCCGCTAACGGCGATTAAAACTCACCTGCAAGTCGCCCAGCGTGCCCAAGGGGCCGCGGCTGAAGCGTCGCTGCACCATGCCGAAGCAGGAGTTGTGCGGCTAGCACATACCCTAGATCAGTTACTCACATTGGCCCGGGTGGAAGGACGAATGCGCTTTGACGATGGCGAGCCGAGTCAGGTGGCAGAAATTGTTGAGTATGCGATAGCCGACAGCGTGGCGGCGCCGGGGCAGTGCCTGTCGCCAGAGACGCTTCCCAATGTATGCCTTGCTATGCCCAGAGAACTTGCGATCACAGCGCTGCGAAACTTGCTGGATAACTCGCTGCATCACGGCCCACGTGGCGCTGCGGTCTCCTTGGGTGTGCAGTGCGTGGATGGCCAAGCGACCTTCAGTGTGCATGACCAAGGCCCCGGGGTAGATGAGGCAACGCTGAAGCAGCTCACCCAGCGTTTTTGGCGAGCCAGCAAGCAGCAGGGAAGTGGCTTAGGGCTTGCCATTGTGGAAGCCATTGCTGAGCGCTTTGGCGGCAGTGTGGCGTTTGAAAATGCTGAAGCAGGCGGTTTTAGCGCGCACTTAACGGTGCCTACGGTAACGCTAAACACGCAGAAAGATGGAAGGCGAGACCCTTAATAAAAGAGTGATAACGACCAAGCGATCGGGGGAGACATGAATAAAAAACAGTGGGGCAAGGTGAGTGTGCTGATCAGCGCTTGCCTAGCAGCAGGGGCTGCGTTTGCCGAGGTACAAGAGGGCGATGCGCAGCGTGGCCAGGCCGCAGCGGCAACCTGTACCGCATGCCACCAGGCAAATGGTGGTGGCATGAATATTCCCGGCGGTGAGTCCTGGCCACGTTTGGCAGGATTAGATGCGGGCTATATCGTCAAGCAGCTGCACGATTTTAAAGAGGGGCGCCGACAAAACGCCTCGATGATGCCGTTTGCCAGTATGCTCAGTGACGAGCAGATTGCCGATGTGGCGGCTTACTACAGCCAAATGCCCATTACGCCTGCCCAGGGTGGCGAGAGCGCTAGCGAAGCGGTGCTAGCCCGTGGCCAGCAATTGGCCGAGCGCGGCGATTGGGATGCGTATATCGTGTCGTGTAAAAGTTGCCATGGCCCAGGGGGAAATGGCGCAGGAAGTGATTTTCCAGCTATTACCAGCCAGCATGCGGGTTACCTCAGTAGTCAGCTGCTTGCTTGGAAAAATGATGAGCGCAGCAACGACCCGCAAAACTTAATGGGCGCCATTGCCAAGCGCATGAGCGAGGAGGATATCCAGGCCGTATCCGCATGGTACGCCACGCAAACGGTCAGTGAGCAACCGGTTAATTCAGCAGGGGAGGCAGCGCAATGATGTTTCATAAAAAGCGTCTCGTGTTAGCGCTAGTCGGTAGTTCGTTAGCGACAGGGTTAGTCATTAACGCCTTTGCTGATAGTGGTGCCACCCAGGCAGATGAAGCGCCTTACCAAGGTTTGGTTGAGCTTGGCTTTCCAGCCCCTCAAGAAGGGGAGCTTGTGCATGTGCCGCCTACCATGGAAGACCTTGACGCGGCAGATATTCACCCCGAGCTGAAAAAAGTCATTCGCTACGGCTACGAGCTATTTACCGATACCCAGCAGCTGCGTGATGAGTATGTTTATAACGACATGAACTGCTCTAGCTGCCACTTAGGTGAGGGTCGCCAGCCATTTAGTGCCCCCGTGTGGGCCGCAGCCATCACCTTGCCGGATTTTCGAGGTAAAAATCAGCACGTCAACAACCTTGAAGAGCGTATTGCAGGCTGCTTTGCTTACTCGATGAATGGCACACCGCCTGAATACGGTAGTGATGAGATGCTGGCCCTAAGTGCTTACCACCAGTGGTTAGCGAAAGGGGCGCCCA
Source organism: Halomonas sp. GFAJ-1 (assembly GCF_000236625.2). NCBI lineage: Bacteria > Pseudomonadati > Pseudomonadota > Gammaproteobacteria > Oceanospirillales > Halomonadaceae > Halomonas > Halomonas sp. GFAJ-1. The sequence goes on along the minus strand of NZ_AHBC01000029.1, from coordinate 54,853 downwards.
TGTACCCCAGCCAGCCAATTTATGGGCGCGGTTTCCCTGCGCCGGATGAGCCGGAACAGGAGCCCAATTACGCCCGGGGCGAAGCGGCCTATCAGGAGCAGTGTGCCATTTGCCACCGCGACGATGGTTCGGGGCATTATGAGAACGGTGAGTACGTATTCCCCGCGCCGTGGGGCGATGGCTCGAACAACTGGGGCGCAGGCTTGGTGCGGGTCGATACGGCCGCAGGCTTTATCTACAACAATATGCCGCTTGGGCAGCCTCGCTCGCTTAATGAGCAAGACGCATGGGACATCGCGTACTACATGAGCAGCCAAGAGCGGCCCCAAGACCCGCGCTATACGGGCGATGTGGCCGAAACATTAGAGCGCTTTGGCCCCACCTTCCATAATCGCTCGCTCTATGGGCAAACCCGCGAGCACGACGGCCATGTACTGGGCGATCACGCGAATATGGGTGAGAAAGGCAACATTATCCCTTGGAATGTAGGTATGCCTCGCTTTGAGCAGCTTTCTGAGGAGTAAACCGTCAAGCACAGTGATAATCCTAGTAACATGCATCGTAAGTAGGGGCAGCCAAGTGGTTGCCCCTACTTGTTCATCTGTTAGGGTGCTTCGCTGCCCATCATCTCAATCAGGCGTTCTTCGCTAGGCATTCCTTGAATGCGGTCAATACGAATGCTGCCGCTCTCTGTTTCGCGCTGAAAAGCGCTGGTAGGCGTGGCGTACAAGCCTAGCTCTTCAAACAGCTGATTATTGGCATAGACCTGTTCTTCAATATCTCGCGGCTGAGCGCTGGCGCTGACGCGCGTACCTTTACTGTGCGCATTAAGCGCGGCGCTGGGGTCGTCTGCGCCTAGCATTGTGGCCGCTAATGCAGGGCTGTTGGTGGCTAAAATGCCGACCATAATATGGCGCAGTTGGACTTTACCTGCCTCTACCCACGGGCGTGCTTGCTCCCAAAGCTGATGGCAGTATGGGCAGTTGGCATCTGTAAACGTGTAAATAATGCGTGGTGCTGCGGTGTCGCCATCCTGTATCCAGTGGCTCTCTTCCAGCAGTTGCCACGTTTCAGCTTCCAAAGGAACACGGACGTGCTCATCAAGCTGTGCTTCGGTGAGGTCGTTACCGTCGCTATCCATTAACGTACCCACAATCGCGTGCTCACCATCGGGTGTTAAGTAGATCGCCATGTCCTGGCCCTGTACGCTGGCGCCATAGCCTCGTATTCCGCCGGGTGCCTCGAACTGACCGTGAATCGTTAACCCCTGATTGCTCAACGCCTGAACCGGCGCGGGAAGGTCTTCGGCATAGCTTAGCGGGGCAGCGCCAAGACCCGCTAACATCACAAAGCGGCCTAGGGAGGGAAGCCTTAAATGGGAAAGAGTAAAACGTTGCATAACCGTATCCTTAATTAATGTTCAGCATCGTGGCGCTGAAAAACGCTATCTTAAACGCTCTAACCCTTGTTCTAGGGTGGCGCGGGAAAGCTCACCGAAGTGGGTGTTCACCAGTTGGCCTTCGGCATTGTAGTAAAGCGTGGTGGGCATGGCATTGGCGCCAGTAGCTTGACCCAGAGCATTGGCTGGATCTTGCCAAACATTTTCCAACGAAAACGCATATTGGTTCATAAATGACGCTATTTGCTGGGCGCTTTCCCCTTGGTTTACGAACACAAAGGTAATGTCCTGTTCAGCTTGTTGGGCTTGCTCAAACACGGGCATTTCACGGATACAGGGAGGGCACCAACTTGCCCAGAGATTCACCACCATTGGCTGCTGTTCTTGCTGTGCAAAGTGGGGAAGACTGGTCGTGATGCCTTCCTGAGTGGTTAAAGCAATGTCAGGTAAAGGACGGGACTGCTGCTCAATCAGGGTCGACCCTCCGGCAATTAGGCCCCAGGTGAGACCGCCCACCATTAACGCGCCGCTAAGCGGGATGCGTTGACGGGGGGAGCGCCACAGCGCCCAGCCCGCGTAGCCTAGCGCAGCAACGAGCCCTCCCAAAATATCAAAGCCACCGTCGCGAATGTCCAGGCGGGCTAGAAGACTGTCGTACTCTCCCCAATAGCGAATAACAAAAACGCCCCGTGCGGCAATAATCGCGACAAACAGCACGGTAAATAGCGTATCGCTCACTGCGACGCGGTGTCGCTGGCCGATGAGTGCCCCCGCCAGAAGCGCGAGCAAAAAGGCTAACCCAATGACGAGTTGATGAAGGCTAAACCCCATAGGGCCAATCGCAATGCTTTGCTGCAGCATAATTAACTACAATCCTTAGTAATGATCCGTGCCACAGTGTGTCACTGCGTGATTATTTGGCGATTATGTTTTTCTGCACTGAGACGTTATGCCGCAATGCAAGCTTGAAGATTTCTATCCAAGTGCTGGTTTTGTTTTATCAATTGGCCTTGGTCAGTTAATAGCCACCAGCCAGCGTACCGCATAAGGGGATAAAGCGGCTTTTTCCTCTCCTTGGCTATTGGGATTCAAGTCTTGCCAATCATGTAGGCTGAGCGCTTGGTTAACCGCTTCACCCGCGCGCTCTAGTGGAAGCTGTGTGTCGGTAACATTGAAGAGTGCTAGCAAACGACGGCCGTCGCTAAGCGGGCCACGCTCAACCACTAATAAGTCAGGCGGGCTTGGCAGTACACGCTGAGCAGCATGCGGATGGAAGCAGGGCTCGCTGCGGCGCAGTTCCAGCAAGTGGTTAAGCGTATTGAAAACTTTATGGGTGGGTGTAGAGGGGTTTTCAAGCAGCAGTGCCAGCTCATCACGCTTCCAGCGCCGCCGATTAATTGAGCGAAGACGCCCGCTGCGTTCCACGCCTTCTACGTCATTCAGTGTGCCGGTCAGCGTATGCAGGTAGAGCGCGGGAATGCCCTGTAGGCTCAGCATAATGGCTTGGCTGCATATGAAACGGGCAATTTGCCATGGGTCTGGCCCCCGCCGCGTGCCACGCATGGCTTCAAACCAAGTAATGTTAATTTCATAGGGGGTATCGCTGCCGTCGGGGTTGCTGCGCATGCTGACGAAGCCGCCAAAGCGGTGCATTAGTTCTAATAGGGCATCCCGCTCATGGTCAGGCAGCAGACCTTCCAGCGGGCGTACGCCAATACCGTCATGGCTGGCAGTAAAGTTTAAGTAGGTGCACTGCTTGGGCAGCACTGGCAGGTTGGCGAGCCAGTGTTGGAGAGTGGATGCTTCACCTCGGGTTAATGTGTGCAACAGCAGTGGCGGCAGGGCGAACTGATACACCATATGGGCTTCGTCGGGTGCCCCCTCGGGCAAACGCTCTAAGCCAAAATAGCTGATATTTTCTGCATGAGGCACGTTGGTTTCGGTAATCAGCAGGGTGCCGGGGGCTATTTCGTCCACAATGGCTCGCAACAGGCGCACTACCGTATGGGTTTCCGGTAGGTGAATGCAGGACGTGCCCAGACGCTTCCATAAAAACGCCACTGCATCTAAGCGAATAATGCGCACGCCTTGCTGAAGATAAAAAAGCAGGATACCGACAAACTCGAGTAATACATCGGGATTCTCAAAATTTAAGTCGATTTGATCTTCCGAGAAGGTTGCCCACAGGTGGCGGGTTCCCCGCCGCGTAGAAACGGGCACTAAAAGCGGGCTGCTGCGTGGACGTGTCACTTGGGTAACGTCGGTTTCCGGGTCTACTTCAATAAAGTAGTCCCGCCCGGGTAGGCTGCCAGCTAAGTAGTCCACAAACCAGAGCGATTCTCGTGAAACATGGTTAAGCACCAAATCTGCCATCAGGTCATAGTGGCTGGCCAGCTCGCGAATATGTGTCCAGTCGCCCAGCGTTGGCTCTACTTCCCGGTAATGGATCACTGAGAAGCCGTCATCGCTGCTCCAGGGGAAAAAGGGCAGCACGTGCACCCCGCTAATCCGATCGCCCAGATAGCGCTGGAGAAATTCACTTAGCACCGCAAGGGGAGGGGCGTCTTCAGCGACAATTGTGTCGCCGTAACTGATCACCCACTGGTCTTTCTCGCTCCATGTTGGTGCGTCGGGGGCGGCTGTTGCTGTCTGCAGCGCCGCTGGTAGCCTAGGTCGAAAATGCGCAAGATGCTGCTCTAAGCGCCGCTGAACCTCGCCTGCTCGCGGGCCGTAAAGGTGCGTTAAATAGTGATGTACCGTCTGCTCGAAAGGGGTCATGCGGGCGCTCTCCTAAACAACGTGCGACAAACGCTGCAGCTTGTGTGCCAAATCGTTACAATGCTAGGTTAACGCCGCGTTGAATAAATATGCTTTTTTGTGCTGTTAGCTGCACGTACTGATAATAGGTTGACTGCCATGCATTGCCCTTTTTGTGGTGCTAATGATACTCGAGTGTCCGATTCTCGGCTGGTAGCAGAGGGTGACCAGGTGCGTCGGCGTCGCCAGTGTGCCAGCTGCCATGAGCGCTTTACGACGTATGAAACCGCCGAGCTCATCATGCCCCGGGTGGTTAAGTCGGACGGATCTCGGGAGAGCTTTAACGAAGCCAAATTACGGGCAGGAATGCTGCGCGCGCTGGAAAAACGTCCCGTAAGTGCCGAAGCGATTGAGGCCGCGGTTGAGCGTATTCGTCAATCGCTGCGCGCCAAGGGGGACCGAGAAGTTAACGCCCGAGAGATTGGCGAGGCTGTTATGCAGGCGTTAAGCAATTTAGACCAAGTTGCCTATATTCGTTTTGCCTCGGTGTACCGTAAATTCCAGGATTTAGACGAATTTCGCGCTGAAATAGACCGGCTTTCCCAGGAGCCTGATCAAGAGCGATCGGTGGCCACACCCAATAATGGCGGAAAACAGTAATGGGCGCTGAGCCACGCCACGCTGCGTTCTCCCTACAAGATCATAAGTACATGGCGCGGGCGCTTCAGCTCGCCAAGCAAGGGCTTTATACCACCGACCCAAACCCCCGCGTGGGCTGCGTTATCGTCCGCTATGATGAAAGCGATGAGGGGCGAGTAGTGGGTGAAGGCTTTCACATCAGTGCCGGCGGCCCTCACGCTGAAATACACGCACTAAACGCAGCGGCTGGCTTAGCCCGCGGGGCAACCGCATACGTTACGCTGGAACCCTGCTCCCATACCGGCCGCACTGGGCCATGCGCGGTGGCGTTGGCAGAGGCCAAGGTCTCCCGTGTGGTTGTCGCGATGGTCGATCCCAATCCACAGGTAAGTGGGCAAGGTATTAAGCGGCTACAAGCCGATGGGGTAACAGTTGATGTAGGCCTTTTGGAAGCGGATGCACGGGCGCTAAACCCTGGTTTTATTTCCCGTATGCAACATAAGCGCCCCTTTGTGCGGCTTAAAATGGCGATGAGCCTTGATGGGCGTACGGCGATGGGGTCAGGTGAGTCCCAATGGATTACCGGCCCCGAAGCGCGTAGTCAGGTACAGCGGTTACGGGCGCGTTCCAGCGCTATTTTAAGTGGCGTTGAGTCGTTGATTATGGACGATTCACGGCTAACCTTGCGGGCCGACCAGCTGGCGCTGGCGAATGCCGATGAGGTGGTTAAACGCCAACCGCTGCGCGTTATTTTAGACTCCCGGCTCCGCTTGCCGCTGGCCGCCGCTTGCTTACGCGAGCCAGGACGCACGCTATTGATTACCACCGAGCAGCACAGTGAAGAGAAACGCCACAAACTAGAAGCGGCGGGCGCGGAAATAGTGGTGTTTCCTGCCGACCAAGGGGGGCGTATTGCCCTGGCTGACATGCTGCACTGGCTAGCCGATAATGAGCAGGTTAATGAGCTGCTGGTGGAAACAGGCGCAACGCTGGCTGGCGCGCTGTTAGATGCCAATTTAGTTAACGAACTGCAGTTATTTGTCGCCCCCACGCTGCTTGGTGGTGAAGCCAGGCCGCTGTTTGCCCTGCCGGGGTTAACCCGCATGGCAGACCAAAAGCGGCTGACGATTAAAGAGATGCGCGCGGTTGGGCGTGACTGGCACATTATTGCCGAACCTGATGCTGACTAGCGCAAGAATGCATAGCAAGGTACCCTGACGCGCGAAATCGCATGCAATGCGACCACTTTATTTTGGAGATTCCATGGCGCACTTCTCTTCTGAGGGGCTATCCCCTATCGCTGAGCTGGTGGAAGACATTCGCCAGGGCAAAATGGTGATTCTCATGGATGATGAGGATCGCGAAAACGAAGGTGATATCATCATGGCGGCCGAAAAAGTCCAGGCCGAGCATATCAACTTCATGGCGCGTTATGCGTGTGGCCTTATCTGCATGCCCATGACCCGCGAGCGTTGCGAGCAGCTTAATCTGCCGCTCATGGTGCGGGACAATGGTTCCGGTTTCGGGACTAAATTTACGCTCTCTATCGAGGCAACAGAAGGCGTTACAACGGGCATCTCTGCGGCAGATCGTGCTCGCACCGTGCAAGCGGCTGCAGCCCCCCACGCCAAGCCGACCGATATCGTACAGCCAGGACATATTTTTCCGCTGATGGCCGAGCCGGGTGGGGTTTTACGCCGCGCTGGTCATACTGAAGCGGCCTGTGATCTTGCGGCGTTGGCAGGCTGTGACCCCAGTGGGGTTATCTGCGAAATCATGAATGATGATGGCAGTATGGCGCGTCGCCCCGAGTTAGAAGTGTTTGCCAAGAAGCACGGTATTAAAATCGGCACGATTGCTGATTTAATTCACTACCGTATCGTCAATGAGCAAACCATTGACCTGATCGAAACCTCAAGCGTTAATACTGCCCACGGCAAGCTGGCGCTGCATGTATTCCGCGACCGTATACAAGGCGCACACCACTTAGCACTGGTGAAAGGGCAGCCCACCCCAGAGCAAGCTACCACGGTTCGCGTGCATTTGGCCGATACGCTGCGGGATGTGCTCGGCTTACTGAAGGGCGAGCAGTGCCGCTGGGACGCTCAGCGTGCGATTAGCGAAATTGCCCAGGCACCCGCTGGAGTGTTTGTTCTGATCGATGATGGACGCCCGCATCAGGATTTCAAAAATCAGCTGGATATTTTCCTCGACCGCGTGCGTCAACCGCGCACCAGCGATTCAGACGGTTCCGGCAACTACTTAACGATTGGTACCGGCTCGCAAATTCTGCGCCATTTGGGCGTGGGTAAAATGCGGCTACTTAGCTCCCCGTGGAAGTTCTCGGCCCTCTCCGGGTTTGATCTCGAAGTCGTCGAGCGCCTGGGGCCTAATGACACGGCGTATGAGCCAATTTCTCAGCAGGAATAAATTGATGCAATCCCTTTCGCAAGTTGAAGGCACTTTTGTAGATGTTGATGGCCGCTATGTCATCGTCGTTGGGCGGTTTAACCACCATGTGGTGGATAGCTTGGTGGAGGGTGCGGTCGATAGCCTGACCCGCCACGGTGTTGATGCTGAAAACATCCACATTGTTCACGTGCCCGGCGCCTGGGAACTGCCGCTGGCGGTAAAGCGCGTGCTTAAAGTCATGCAGCCTGATGCGGTGATTGCCTTGGGCGCGGTGATTCGTGGTGGAACGCCTCACTTTGAATACGTAGCGGGTGGCTGCAACACAGCGATGAACCATCTCCAGCTTGAGTTTGATACACCGGTGGCAAACGGTGTATTGACGGTTGAGTCTATTGAGCAGGCCATCGAGCGTGCGGGTACCAAAGCCGGTAATAAAGGTACTGAAGCAGCCATGGCCGCGATGGAAATGGTCTCGCTGCTGCGTGCGCTGCCGTTAGGAGACAACCAATGAGCGAGCGTAGTGAGCGTAAGCCCTCTGCTGCGCAGCAAGGGCGCCACGCCGCACGTGAGTTGGCGGTTCAAGGGCTTTACCAGTGGCAAATGACCGGTAAATCCATCACCACTATTGAAGCTGAGTTCCGTAGCCAAGTGGCTGATGACGATCTGGAAGATCACGAAAACTGGGTCAAGGTAATGGAAATTGCCGACAAAGCGCTTTTCCATGAGCTGTTGCACAATACGGTGCGTTTTAAGGCAGAACTCGATCGTGAAATATCCCCGTTGCTGGATCGCCGTTTAGAGGATCTGGACTCGGTGGAGCTAGCGATTCTGCGTTTGGGTGCTTACGAGCTTTCCCACCGGATGGAAGTGCCGTACCGTGTAGTGATCAACGAAGGCGTTGAGCTGGCTAAGTCATTTGGCGCCACCGACGGCCATAAGTACGTGAATGGCATTCTTGATAAGCTGGCAAACCGCTTACGTAGTGCCGAAGTCAGCGCTCGCCGTTTGTAAGCGAGCGGCCTGATCAAGCGTTTAAGGGGCCTTTGTGCTTGCCGAATTTGAATTGATTCGACGCTATTTTATGTCGCCGCAGGAGGCGCAAGCGACTGACGGCGTTGCTCTTGGAAATGGCGACGATGCCACGCTATTGGTGCCCAAGGCAGGGCAGCAACTGGCGGTCAGCGTCGATACGTCCGTTATCGATGTCCACTTTCCCAGCGATGCCCCCGCCTATGCGCTAGGGCACCGCGCTCTTGCCGTTGCGTTAAGCGATTTGGCCGCGATGGGGGCAACCTCGCGCTGGTGCCTAATGGCGCTAACCCTCGATCAGCGGGTATTTGCAGAGCATGCCGCCGCTGAACAGTGGCTAGCGGACTATGCAAAAGGGTTTCATAACCTTTGTCATCAGCATGCTACAACGCTGGTGGGGGGCGATGTTACCTCTGGGGCGCTAACCATCGGCGTTACCGTGATGGGTGAAGTGCCCGCAGGTGAAGCGATGACCCGCGCCGGTGCTAAGCCGGGTGATGTGATTGCGGTAACCGGCGCATTAGGCGGTGGTGCGGGCGGTTTGGCGTATTGGCAACAGGGGGAGCGAGACTTATCGCACCCCTTACTGCAGCGTTATTTGTTGCCTGAGCCCCGGCTTGCAGCAGGCGCTGCGCTTCGTGGCATTGCCACGGCAGCCATGGATATCTCCGATGGGCTGCTGGCAGATCTCGCCCACCTGCGTACTGCCTCAAAGGTGGGTGCGGTACTTGATTTAGAGGCGATTCCGTTAGCGGAAGGGTTGGTAGAGCAGCGTGGGCTTGATGCTGCTCGTCAAGCGGCTCTTTCAGGCGGCGACGACTATGAACTTCTGGTAACGCTTGCCCCTGATGACGTAACGCGTGCCCAGGCATGCCTTGCCAGTATAGGCCTGCCGCTTACCGTGATAGGGCGCTGCTGTGAAACGCCGGGGGTGAGAGGAATTGATGCCACCGACTATGCAGGCTGGCAGCACTTTAGTGGGGGTGAGGTATGAACCGTGCGCCCGCCAGTGTTTGGCGCAGGCCAACCCACTTTTTTGCTTTCGGTCTGGGGAGTGGCACCGCTCCGTGGGCGCCCGGTACCTTCGGTACTCTAGCGGCAATTCCTTTTTATTGGATAATGGCCGATCTACCCCTGGTATGGTATTTAAGCTTGGTGATGGCCGCCTTTGTTGTAGGCGTTTGGCTCTGTGAGAAAACGTCGCAAGACTTAGGGGTACATGACCACTCGGGTATTGTGTGGGATGAGTTTGTTGGTTACTGGATTACCATGGCGGCGGTGCCTTTTTCCTGGGAAGCCGCACTTTGGGGCTTTATCGTCTTTCGCATTTTTGATGTCTTTAAGCCTTGGCCTATCCGCTGGGCAGACCGACGGGTAGCGGGCGGTTTCGGCATTATGATTGATGACGTAATGGCAGGGATTTACGCCTGGAGTACCATGCACCTCTGGTTTTGGCTGCACTAGGTTTGGCTGCAAGAGCTTGGGTTGTACTGGGTTTACATGTACTTTTTGGGCTGATTGTTTTAACTGTGCTGGCCTGAACAGATAGGTAACGTTGGCTCTGCTCGCCATTTTGGGCTGTTAAAGGAGAGGGCATGCGCAAGGAACGTCTGATCGCTCCCGTTCTCGCCGTCATCGCTGTTGCATGGATGGTGGCGCAACTGCTTTCGAGCGTGCTGTTTGAGCGCAGCCTTCGCCAAGCGCTTGAAGACCTCGAGGCACGGGGGGAGTGGCGGGTGAGCCGTACGGAAAGCCACCAAGGATGGTTAACATCGCAGGGAAGTTTATTGCTTTCGCCGCTGCTTGGTCGTCCTTGGCGACTAGAGATAAGCTACCGTGCGCGCCATGGAATTTTAAGTACCGATGTGGAGGGCACAATACTGCCGCGCTTAGATAGCGTTCTGCAAAAAGCGGTGGGTGAAGTATCAGCGCCTTCAGTGCCTCGCTGGCAGGGCCGTTATCATACGCTCAGCGGTTATAGCGAGCTGCGGTTAGCACTGGCCCCGTTTGTTATTCAACAAAATGGCCGCGAGCTAGACGTGCGCGGTGCGCGCATACGTCTTGAAGGCGTATTTGGTGATTGGCATACCCGCGTGCTGCTGGATCAATTAACCTTAACGGATGGGCTGGCCCAGCTAACCCTTGGCCCTAGCGTATTGGAAAGTCGCTATACCTACATTGAAGATGCCTACCATTTTGCCCAGCGCGACCATCTGCATATCGAAAACTTAGCGATGCGTTATCCCGCTTATGATGTTCAGGTAGCGCCTCTGGATGTGCACAGCTATATGGTGCTTGATGAGAGTGAGCTGCGCCTTAAAGGCGAGCTTATTGTGGGTGAAGTGCGCGTGCCCAGTGAAGCCCCTGAAACACCTCTGTTTAGCGGCAGAGTGGAAGCAGAGCTTTCTCGCCTTAACGCGGATGCCGTGCGGCAAACTATTCGGCGTTTACGCCAAGAGGCTGCCTGGGGAGATACCAGCTTGCCGATGGCAGAAGGATTACTGGCCCGTTTGGAGCCAGACTTGCTGCAAGTATTAAGCGATTCGCCTCGCTTGGATGTGCCGGTCGTCATCATTGACAGCCCGTTATTGGGGCTGAGCGTTGAGGCGGATGGCGCGCTGTTTTTTGATGCTCGCAATCTTAATGAACTAAGTATTGCGGCCCTAGAAAAGCCTGAGGAGCGAGCACGTTGGCTTGAGCGTATCGACGGCGATTTTATTTGGCATGATGCCCCTACCGTAGCTGCGCTATGGCTAGGCCTGCCGCTGGGAACCCGAGAGCTGCAGTTTGACGTGGTACGAGGGGGGTGGCGGGTAAACGGTCGGCCGATACCCGCTTTATGGCCGTAACTGTATTGCTTTAAGCCATCGTAAAGGGTTGAAGTTTTGGCTTTGTGCCCGCATTCCACAAGGCATATCAAGCAGTGACAGTTGCTAGTGACTGTTGCTTGTTACTGTGGATTGGAGGGCGCATGAGCGACCAAGATTACGACCGCGATCACGAAGATCTTGATTGGCTAACCGATGGCGAGCCACAAGAGTCCCACCAAGAGCCCTCTGAAAGTGAAACGCTCTCTGAAAATAAAGAGCACCGTTCCGACGGCGAACGGGTAAATTCGCTGGTGCCTGCCAGCGAAATGCTGCCAGAGCGTATTTATCTCCTACCGATTCATAATCGTCCTTTCTTTCCTGCTCAAGTCCAGCCGTTGGTTATTAACCGTGAGCGCTGGGAAGAGACCATGCGTCGAGTGGGCAACACACCGCACCACACCATTGGGGTTGCGTTTGTCGGTGAGCAGGGCGTGGATTCGCTTGACCATGACCGTTTTCCCGCGATTGGGACTGCCGTCAAAGTACATAAGCTCAAGAGCGAGGATCAGCAGATCCAGTTTATCGCTCAGGGGCTGCAGCGTTTTAAAATTACCCGCTGGCTTTCCAAAGAGCCGCCCTATTTAGTTGAAGTGACTTACCCAAAAGAGCCGGTTGACGCGGAGAATGAAGAGACCCGTGCTTATGCCATGGCGATTATCAACGGCATTAAAGAGCTGCTGCCGATTAACCCGCTCTATGGCGAAGAGTTAAAACACTATCTCAACCGCTTTAGCCCTCATCAACCAGGGCCATTGACCGATTTTGCCGCTGCCATTACCTCCGCTAAAGGCCCAGAGCTTCAGGATGTGCTGGCCACCCTGTCGGTGGAAGAGCGGATGCAGAAAGTGTTGCCGCTGCTGCGTAAAGAGATTGATGTGGCGCTGTTGCAGGGCGAGATCAGTGAGCAGGTGAATGCCCAGATGCAGGAGCGCCAGCGAGAGTTCTTCCTGCGTGAGCAGCTGAAGGTCATTCAGCGCGAGCTAGGCATCTCAAAAGACGACCGCGAAAACGATGTTGATACCTTCAAGCAGCGCCTGGAGTCGCTGGTCGTGCCTGAACGCGTCCAGAGCCGCATTGACGACGAACTAAATAAGCTCAGCGTGCTGGAAACCGGCTCTCCAGAGTACGGCACAACGCGTAACTATTTAGACTGGCTAACGTCACTGCCTTGGGGTGTCACCAGCCAGGATAAGCTAGACCTTGCTACAGCCCGTGAGGTGCTAGACCGCGATCACGATGGTTTGAAAGACGTTAAAGAGCGAATTATTGAATTCCTCGCGGAAGGTACTTTTAAAGGCGATGTAGGTGGCTCTATTGTGCTGTTGGTTGGCCCGCCAGGAGTGGGTAAAACCTCAATAGGACGCTCGATTGCTGAAGCGCTTGGCCGTGAGTTTTATCGTTTTTCAGTGGGTGGTATGCGCGATGAAGCTGAAATTAAGGGCCACCGACGCACCTATGTAGGTGCCATGCCCGGCAAGCTGGTGCAAGCCTTTAAAGAAGTTGAAGTTGAAAACCCAGTGATTATGCTGGATGAGATTGACAAGCTCGGCCAATCGTTTCAGGGTGACCCTGCCTCTGCGTTGCTTGAAGTGCTAGACCCTGAGCAAAACGTCGACTTTCTTGATCACTATCTGGACGTGCGAATGGATCTTTCCAAGGTTCTGTTCGTGTGTACGGCCAATACCTTGGACTCTATCCCAGCCCCGTTGTTGGACCGTATGGAGCAGATACGCTTGTCAGGCTATATCGCTGAAGAGAAGCTGCAGATTGCTAAACACCACCTTTGGCCTAAGCTGCTTAAGCGCGACAATTTGCCGAAAAAGCGCATTAACTTAACCGACGCTGCGCTTAAACAGGTGATTGACGGCTACGCCCGGGAAGCGGGTGTTCGTCAGTTAGAAAAACAGCTACACCGTATTGTGCGTAAGGCGGCAGTTAAGCTGTTAGAAGAGAAGCTAGAGACGGTAAAAATTTCGGTTAAAAACCTGGAAGAATTTTTAGGTGCGCCCCTTTTCCGTAAAGAAAAAGTGCTTAAAGGTGAAGGGGTGGTCACCGGGCTTGCCTGGACCTCCATGGGAGGCGCCACATTGCCGATTGAAGCCGGTAAAGTGCACGCCCTAGACCGCGGGTTTAAACTCACCGGTAAGCTGGGCGATGTAATGAAAGAGTCCGCTAATATCGCCTATAGCTACACCTTGGGCCATTTGGCTGAGTATGGCGCGGATGCGGACTTTTTTGACTCCGCATTTGTGCACCTTCACGTACCTGAAGGCGCCACACCCAAAGATGGCCCCTCTGCCGGGGTAACGATGACGACGGCACTACTTTCGCTGGCCAAGCATCAGGCAATTAAGCGGCCGCTAGCCATGACCGGAGAGCTGACACTAACTGGGCAGGTGCTACCCGTAGGAGGAATCCGTGAAAAAATCATTGCCGCACGGCGTAGCGATATTTTCGAGGTGATTTTGCCTGACGCTAATCGCCGGGACTATGAAGAGTTACCCGACTATTTAAAAGAGGGCATGACGGTACACTTTGCCAACCGTTACCGTGATGTCGCTAACGTAGTGTTTAGCTAGCTAAGACTTAGTTTATAATTCGACCGTTTAAATCAAGCGCCATTCTATAAAGAATGGCGCTTTTTTACATTTGTTTACTAGTTAAATTAAGAGAAGACACAGGATAATACCTGCCAATATAAAAGAGCTCCTGATTCGCGAAAAAGCTTTCAGCAGTTTCTAAATTATAACCCTGGGGAACCTGAATGCGTAATAATCAACCCATCACGCAACGTGAATACGCGCTGGACGATGAAACGGTTTTAATTTCTCGTTCTGACTTAAAAGGCAATGTGACTTACGCAAACGCTGCGTTTGTGGAAGTTAGTGGCTATACGCGAGATGAGTTGATGGGGGCGCCTCACAACCTGATTCGCCACCCAGATATGCCAGAAGCGGCCTATGCTGATTTTTGGAAAACTATACAGGCTGGTGGTACTTGGCAGGGGACAGTCAAAAATCGTCGTCAAAACGGCGATCACTACTGGGTTAATGCCACTGTCGCACCACTAAGGGATGGAGATCGCATTGTTGGTTATACCTCATTACGGCGCAAAGCTTCGCCGAAGCGTATTGCTTTGGCCGAAAGAGTGTACGCCGAGATTCGTGAGAAGGGTAAGTCTCGCCGCTATACGCTTTCAGAAGGGCAGCTAAAACGCCGTGGGATTGGCGGTTTTTTTACGCGTTTTCAGCTAACCAGTTTAAAAGCTAAGCTCACCGGCATGGTTATTGCCTCGCTGCTACTGCTGGCATTGGCTGGTGGGTTAGGGATTTTTGGTTTGGTGCAGTCAGGGGATCGCTTGGAAACACTGAACCGTTCTGGCCTCGAGGCCGTAACGAATCTTCAGCGTATCGAGCGGCATGTAGGGCAGGCGGTTGAAGTGATTGAACCTGCTATTCGCAATCCAAGGCGGGTTGATTTAGAGGCTGTTGCCGACACAACGGGTGGGCATACCCAAGTCATTGAAAGGTTGTGGGGTGAGTACCTTGCTGACAATGATTCGGGGGAAGAGAGTGTACAAGCGTTTGATGCTGCGGTGGTCACTTGGCGCAGCGGTATTGATAGAGCGCTTGCTGCTGTCATGGAAGCCAATGGGTTTGCAGCGTTTGAAGCTTTTAACGACAGCGTTCAGCCAACCACCGAAATACTTCGCGAGGCGATTAGCCAGCTCGTTAGCCAAGAGCGCGTTAATGCCGAAGCGCTAGTGGCTGAGGCGAAGCAGGGGCGTCAGCAAATGCTGATTGCTCAGCTGGTGTTGATGGCGGTAGGGCTATTGGTGATGGTGGGGCTTAGTTTTGTCATTCTCAAATCGGTATTTCGCAGTTTAGCAGGCGCGCGGCACATGACGTTTCAAATTGCGGCGGGCAACCTTGCCGCGCGGGAGCGTCGTCAAACGAATGATGAGTTAGGCGAGCTGCTCTATTCCTTGGATACCATGCGCTTTAGCTTAGCGAGCATTGTCGGCGATGTAGAAAACCGTGTTTCAGTGGTGACGCCAGCAGTTCAGCAAATTGCCACTGAAAACGAAGAGCTTGCCTCGCGCACGGAGCAGCAGGCGTCATCGCTTCAGCAAACCGCCTCAAGCATGGAGGAGATGACCTCAACGGTGCAGCAGAATACCGAAAATGCCCGTCAGGCTACCGAGCTTGCTGCGCAGAATGCTGTCAGTACCCGCGATACCCAAGCGCAAATGGAGCAGCTGGTTGAACGGATGCAGCGCATCGCACAGCGTGCCGAAAAAATGACCGAAATGATCGGGGTGATCGACGGTATTGCCTTTCAAACTAATATTTTGGCACTTAATGCGTCTGTTGAAGCAGCCCGTGCGGGTGAGCATGGCCGAGGGTTTGCGGTCGTTGCTAGCGAAGTACGTATGCTTGCTAGCCGGAGTGCGGACGCTTCACAAGAAATTCGTAAGATGATTGATAGCACCACTCAAGAGGTAAGCGGTGGCCGTACCGCCGTTGAGCAGGCGGAAAAAGCGATCGAAAACGTTATGCAGCAGGTGAGTCGCGTAAGTGAGTTGATGGAGTCGATTAGCACCGCTTCCAGTGAACAGAGCAGCGGTATTGGGCAGATTAATACAGCAATTGCCGAAATGGACAACGTCACTCAGCAAAATGCGACGAAGGTACAGAGCATTGCCGCCTCCGCAGATAACTTGGCGATAGAAGCCTTCGAGTTGGCAAACGTTGTTGACGCGTTCCGGTTAGAAGGTGCCCAGGAAGAAAGCATTCAAGCCGCACGTGAAAAGCTTAACCAAGTTAACCAAGCGCTGCGTAAAGCATCGCTCAACTTGCCTGCCGCCAGATCCTCGTCTGCGCCCGCCCGCTCTCAAAGCACGCAGAACTGGGACGAGTTTTAATTAATGAATGTGCCGCTCAACGTTCATAGGAGGAGCCTGAAGGAGTAACTTAGCGCTGGTACTTTTTGTTTAGAAGATCGACTACGTTCATGCCACCTTCGGGTGGCATGTTTTATGCAGTGTATTAGGCCGAAGGTGTGTAAAAGTGAGTGTTGGTTGCCCTCACCATCTAGTCTCTACGGTTCGCTCATGCCACAATTCAAAGCCGCTGGATTCATTTGCCTGCTGCCACGAATGTGGCAGGCCACGATAAAGATGTAGAGGACACCATGCCCGAGTATCGCTCCCGTACTACCACTGCTGGCCGTAATATGGCCGGTGCCCGTGCCCTTTGGCGTGCTACGGGTATGAAGGATGACGATTTCCATAAGCCCATTATTGCAGTGGCTAACTCGTTTACTCAGTTTGTACCGGGCCATGTTCACTTAAAAGACATGGGGCAGTTAGCTGCCCGTGAGATAGAAAAAGCGGGTGGTGTTGCCAAAGAGTTCAACACCATTGCGGTGGATGACGGCATTGCCATGGGCCACGATGGCATGCTCTATTCGCTGCCAAGCCGAGATATTATTGCCGACAGCGTTGAGTACATGTGCAACGCACACTGTGCTGATGCCTTGGTGTGTATTTCCAACTGCGACAAAATCACCCCCGGAATGCTGATGGCCGCGATGCGCCTGAACATTCCGGTCATTTTTGTTTCCGGTGGCCCCATGGAAGCGGGTAAAACAAAGCTGTTAGATCACGGCCTTGACCTGGTTGATGCGATGGTAATGGCGGCCGATGACAGCGTGGATGATGAAACCCTTGCCGAAGTAGAGCGCAGCGCATGCCCCACGTGTGGCAGTTGCTCCGGTATGTTTACAGCTAATTCCATGAACTGCTTAATGGAAGCGCTTGGGTTAGCGCTGCCCGGCAATGGCACGGTGCTGGCTACTCACTCAGACCGCCGTCGACTGTTTGAAAATGCCGGACACCGGATTGTCGAACTCGCTAAACGTTTCTACGAAGGTGAAGAAGTCCACCTGTTGCCCCGTGCCATAGGTAACAAAGCCGCCTTTAAAAATGCCATGACGCTGGATATCGCCATGGGTGGCTCCACGAACACTATTCTGCATCTTCTGGCCGCCGCCCAAGAAGCCGAGGTGGACTTCTCCATGGCGGATATCGACCGTCTTTCTCGCGAAGTGCCGCAGCTGTGTAAAGTGGCGCCCAATACCCAGAAGTATCATATTGAAGATGTTCACCGCGCCGGGGGCATCATGGCGATTCTGGGCGAGCTCGACCGTGCGGGAGTATTGGATACATCGGTTCCCACCGTTTATGGCGACAGTCTGAAAGCAGCATTGGATGAGTGGGATATCATGCGCTCACCAAGCGCAGAGGTCGTGGAGTTCTTCAAAGCAGGCCCCGGAGGCGTGCCCACCCAAACGGCGTTTTCGCAAAGCGCTCGTTGGCCAAGTTTGGACGGTGACCGCGCCACGGGCTGTATTCGTGATTTGGAACATGCCTTTTCCCGCGAAGGCGGCTTGGCCGTGCTATATGGCAATATTGCGCTCGATGGTTGCGTCGTGAAAACGGCAGGCGTTGATGACTCTCTTCTGGTGTTCGAGGGCAAAGCCCACGTGGTGGAGTCACAAGACCAAGCCGTTGCCAACGTATTAGATGGCAAAGTGAAAGAGGGCGATGTGGTCGTCATTCGCTACGAAGGCCCCAAAGGTGGCCCCGGTATGCAGGAGATGCTTTACCCGACCTCCTACCTTAAGTCGAAAGGTTTGGGTAAGGCCTGCGCGCTGCTGACCGATGGCCGCTTCTCCGGTGGTACATCCGGTCTCTCGATTGGACATGTCTCTCCTGAAGCCGCGGCAGGTGGTGCGATTGGTTTGGTCGAGCAAGGTGACACCATCCTGATCGATATTCCTAACCGCACCATCAACGTACAGCTCAGTGATGCAGAGCTGACCAAGCGCCGGGAAGCCATGGACGCTAAGGGCAAAGACGCCTGGAAACCGGTTGAAGAGCGCCCTCGGAAGGTGACTCCCGCGCTAAAAGCCTATGCGCTGCTCGCCACTTCCGCCGATAAAGGCGCGGTGCGCGACCTCTCCAAGCTAGATTAATTGCGTCATAACAGCCCGTCTCGTACGGGCTGTTCTTTTTGCCAACCGTGAACCGTCAAATCAACTAAGGATTGTAATGAAGGCGATCATCAACG
The DNA here is from genome assembly GCF_000236625.2 of Halomonas sp. GFAJ-1. Lineage (NCBI taxonomy): Bacteria > Pseudomonadati > Pseudomonadota > Gammaproteobacteria > Oceanospirillales > Halomonadaceae > Halomonas > Halomonas sp. GFAJ-1. The sequence goes on along the minus strand of NZ_AHBC01000029.1, from coordinate 36,614 downwards.
TTGGCCTTGTTGGCTATGGCTTCGCAAGCAAAACCTTCCATGCCCCGCTGATTCAAGCGACTGAAGGGCTGGATCTAGTGGCGGTTTCCTCAAGCGATGCGGACAAGGTGAAGGCGAATCTGCCCAATGTGGAAATAGAAAGCCAAGCGCTGGCGCTATGTAAGCGACCAGACCTTGATCTAGTTGTGATTCCCACCCCAAACGATACCCACTTCCCCTTAGCTAAAGCGGCACTCTTAGCGGGTAAGCATGTCGTGGTCGATAAGCCATTCACCGTGACACTCTCAGAGGCAAAACAGTTAAAAGCCCTAGCGGTGGATAAAGAGAGGCTGATATCGGTCTTTCACAACCGCCGCTGGGATAGCGACTTTCTGACCATTCAGGCGCTGCTAAAGGAAGGCACGCTGGGGCGTATGATAGGGTTTGAGTCGCGCTTTGATCGCTTTCGCCCTGAAGTACGCGACCGCTGGCGTGAAAAAGCCACGCCAGGTGGCGGTATTTGGTACGACCTAGGCCCGCACCTGTTAGATCAGGCTTGCGAGCTATTTGGGATGCCTAGCGCCATTTTACTGGAGTTAGCCATGCGACGTGACGGTGCCAAAGCGGATGACGATTTCCTCGCTTTGCTGGAGTACGACGGCTTTCGGGTTAGCTTAAGTGCCGGTACGCTAGTAGCCGAGCCGACGCCGCGTTTTCGCATCCACGGCACCAAAGGTAGCTACACCAAATATGGTCTTGACCCCCAAGAAGAGCGCTTAAAGGGTGGCGAAATACCTACCCCGCACTGGGGAGTGGATGCTCCTGGTGCATTGGTGCTCAACGAAGATGAAAGCGAGTCCGTGTCTATTCAGCATCGCGAGCACCCCACGCTGCCGGGGAACTACCTTGCTTACTATCAAGGGGTTGCGGCCGCCTTACGTGATAGCGCTCCGCTGCCGGTAAATATCGACGATGCCCTGCGTACTATGATGCTTCTGGAGGCGGGCCTGGATAGCCATCGGCAGCGGCGTTGGATAGCGCTCAAGCACCATTTGTAAAAAAACGTTTGTAAAAAAAGCGTTTGTGAAAAGCTCAGGGTGGCCGATGGCGCCCTTGTTTTAATCCCTTTCCGCCTCAGAGTAAATCCATCGCGCTGTCACGCTTCTCTTCGCGCAGTTTGTCTCTAGCGATGTACAGTGCAGCGATGGCACGGGCCTCGTGGAAATCCTCCCGGAGCAGCAGCGCGGGTAACTCTTCAAGGGCGTGGGTTTCGACAATTAGTGGCTCGGGTTCATCCCCCGGTAGTCGTTTAGGGTATAAGTCAGTGGCGAGCAGTACCTGCATGCGGTGACGCATATAATTAGGCGCTAAGGAAAGCTCTACCAACGGTTCAATGCAGTGGGCACCGAATCCGCACTCCTCCATAAGTTCGCGGTTGGCCGCGGTGACGATATCTTCGCCAGGGTCTACCAATCCTTTAGGTAGCGTTAGTACATAATCTTCAAACCCGGCGGCGTATTCACGAATAAGCAGCACGTGCTCTGGGTCGGGCATGGCAATAATCATAACAGCGCCACGGTCAGCGCCGGTCAAGCGTTCAAACTGGCGCTCTTCACCATTTGAGAAGCGTAAGTCTAGAGATTCAATATGAAATAAACGGCTTCTTGCCACGCTCTGGCGGGCCAAAATCTGTGGCTTGCGCGGGTAGCCGGTTAGGGTCTCGCCTGACGATTGATCGCTATTAGACATCGTGCCTCCGTGGCTGCAAAAAACGGGTTACGCTACAATAGCACGCTTACTCTTTAAGACTGGAGCGGCAATGATTGATTGGCGCGGGATCGATACCGTCCTACTCGATATGGACGGCACCCTGCTGGATCTGCATTTCGACAGCCATTTTTGGCTGGAGCATTTGCCCCGGCGCTATGTGGAGCTTCACCAGCTTGATATCGCCAGCCAAGAAGAGCTGCGGGCACGCATTATTGGTGAGCAGGGCACGCTCAATTGGTACAGCCTAGCGTATTGGAGTCGTGAACTAGGGGTAGATATTGTAGCGTTAAAGCAGGAAGTGCAGCATTTGATTGGCCTGCGCAGTGACGCGTTAGACTTTCTAAAATGGCTAAAGAACGCCCATCCACGCGTGGTGCTTGCCACCAACGCTGACCGTGCTAGCTTAGCCTTAAAGTTACCGCTCACAGGGTTGGAAAACTACTTAGATGCCATCATCTCCTCAGAAGATGTTGGGGCTGCCAAAGAAGAGCAGGCCTTTTGGTTTGCCCTTCAAGAGCGGGAGCCTTTTAACCCGTCGCGTACACTGTTTATCGATGACAATGCGAGCGTACTGGAAAGTGCCCGCGAGTTTGGTATTAAGCACCTGTTAGGTATCAAGCAGCCCGATAGCCGGCGGCCTGAAAAAGAACTACAGGAATTTATCGCCCTAGACCGGTTTGCCCAGCTACTGCCAAATAATTTGCCGGGGTAGGGTTCATAAACCTTTGGAGAGCGTTAATGAGTGATAGCGTTCGCTTGGATAAGTGGCTGTGGGCCGCCCGTTTTTTTAAAACCCGCGCCTTGGCTAAAAAAGCGATTGAAGGCGGTAAGGTGCATTATGACGGCGCACGGGTGAAAACCAGTAAAGCCGTAGAACTAGGTGCTTTAATACGCGTGCCGCAAGGGTGGGATATCTATGAGGTGGAAGTGACTTCGCTGTCCGACCAGCGTCGTGGTGCCCCCGAGGCGCGCAAGCTCTATGCAGAAACCGAAGAGAGTTCTCAGCGCCGGGCTAAAGAAGCCGAAGCGCGACGCCTAACCAACGAAGCTATGCAGCACCCTCTTAAGCGCCCTGATAAAAAGCAGCGTCGTGATATTCAACGCTTTCAGCGTCACGGGAGTGACTGAGAGGTTCAGCCAATACGCTGATTTCCTCAGGCACTTTTATTCTTTTTCCCTTTCATACGGTTTTTTATGTCTGATCAAATCCAGCGTTTCCTGTTTGACCAAACCAACGTGCGCGGCGAAATTGTTACGCTTGCCGAAGCCTATCAAGAGGTGCTTGACCGCCACGCTTACCCTGCCGCTGTTAATGAGCTACTTGGCGAGCTGTTGGCTGCCGTGGCGCTGTTAACCGATACCATTAAACTAGATGGCACGCTAAGCATTGAAGTCCGCGGACAAGGGGCGTTGGCACTGTTAATGGCAGAGTCTAACCCTGGTGGTGAACTGCGCGCCATTGCTCGTATTGGAGAAGATGCAGCGCTGCCGAGTGAGTACGCAAGCTTCCGTGAGCTGGTGGGTGAAGGCCAAATTGTGATTACCCTCGACCCACGAGAAGGGCATCGCTACCAGGGCATTGTCGCGTTAGACCACAGTACTCTGGGCGGCTGTCTTGAGGCTTACTTTGGTCAGTCGGAGCAGCTGCCGACGCGGTTATGGCTTGCGGCGGACGGCAAGCGGGCTGGGGGGCTGTTACTGCAGCGCTTGCCCGATGCTTCGCAGAATCAGGACGTGGATGCTTGGGAGCGCAGTGTTGTGTTGGCTGACACGATTAAGTCCGATGAGCTGCTTGGCCTTGAGCAGCGTGAAGTGCTTTATCGGCTATATCATGAAGAGACCGCACGGGTCTTCGAGCCTAAAGCGCTACGCTTTGGGTGCACCTGCTCTCGAGAGCGGATGAGCCACGCGCTTTACACCTTAGGACAAGAAGAGTTGCTTGATATTTTGCGCGAGCAGGGCGTCATTGATACCCAATGCCACTTTTGCCATACGAAATATCACTACACGGCAGCGGATATTGAAATTTTGTTAGATGACCCAGGTGCGTCCCCTCCGGTGATTCACTAGTTATGTAGTCGCCCTGGTAGATAGGTGTGCAAAAGATGTTTAACTGCCATGCTAGGCACAGCAATGGATATAGCAAGCCTGCTAAACGGTTGTTTGAATAAATATTGCGGTGCAGCACAAAATAGTACACAAATGTAGTAGTTTAACTACAAGACATTTGCTCAAAACCCCCGTTTCCCGGGGGCTTTCTTTTTGTCATAATGCGCCGGACTTAAGCGCGTCCAGCCCCCTTTATCGTGGCTGGGCTGACCATTTAAGGCGTCGGTGACGCCCGGTAAACGAGAGAAACGGCCTTAAGGCCCAGGAATCGACATGACCACGACTCAAGCCGCTCCCCAAGCCCACGTCAATCTCAGCAGCGCCGAACTGATCGAGCGCGCCGTGGCCCGTGGTGAAGGCCGCCTGTCGGCTAACGGTGCCCTGGTGGTTAACACCGGCCTACGCACAGGGCGTTCACCGAAAGACCGCTTTATCGTCGATGAACCTTCTACCCGCGACAGCATTGACTGGGGTAGCGTTAACCGTCCGTTCGACGCTGAAAAATTCTCAACGCTGTGGGCACGCGTAGAAGACTACCTGGGTAGCCGTGAGCATTTCGTTGCTGAACTACACGTAGGTAGTGACTCGACTCACTATCTGCCAGTGCGTGTTTCCACTGAGACCGCTTGGCAAAACCTGTTTGGTCGCACCATGTTTGTGCGTCCTCAGGCCTACAACCAAGCGGCCAAAGATGAGTGGACAATTCTTAACGCAGCCGGTTTTGAGTGTGACCCTAGCCGTGATGGTACTAACTCAGACGGCTGCGTAATTATCAATTTTGCCGAGCGCAAAGTGCTAATTGCCGGTATGCGTTACGCCGGCGAAATGAAAAAAGCCATGTTCTCGGTGCAGAACTTCCTGCTGCCTGCTGCTGACGTGCTGCCGATGCACTGCTCTGCCAACGTTGGGGAAGATGGCGAAACCTGCCTGTTCTTCGGCCTTTCTGGTACGGGCAAAACGACGCTTTCTGCCGACCAGGCTCGCTACTTGATTGGTGACGACGAGCACGCTTGGGGCGACGGTATCGTCTTTAATATGGAAGGCGGTTGCTACGCTAAGTGTATCGACCTTTCCGAGAAGAACGAGCCGGTTATTTGGAATGCTATTAAGTTCGGCACCGTACTGGAAAACGTTGTACTCAACGACCGCCGTGAGCCGGCTTACGCTGACGACAGCCTGACCCAGAACTCCCGTGCCGCCTACCCGCTGGAGCACGTTGAAAAACGCGTACCGGAAAACCTGGCCGGCGAGCCGAACGCAATTGTCTTCCTAACGTGCGATATGTCGGGCGTGCTGCCACCGGTATCGATTCTTTCCAAAGAAGCGGCCGCGTACCACTTCCTTTCGGGCTATACCGCGAAGGTCGGTTCTACTGAAATGGGCTCTTCTGAGGGCTTAGCTGCCACATTCTCGACCTGCTTTGGTGCGCCTTTCTTCCCACGTCCTGCGCGTGAATACGCTGATCTTTTGATCAAGCGCGTTGAAAAGAAAGATGCTCAGGTCTATTTGGTTAATACCGGCTGGACTGGCGGTGCTTACGGAGAGGGCGGCTCACGCTTCTCGATTCCGACTACCCGCGCGATTATCAGCGCGATTCAGTCGGGTATCCTGCGCGATGTGGAAACCAAACACATTGATGGTTTGAACCTGCAGGTACCGGTTGCCGTGCCGGGCGTAGACTCTAGTCTGCTCGACCCTCGTGAAACTTGGGCCGACCGTGATGCGTATGATCGCCACCTGCGCGATTTGGCAACCAAATTCGTCGATAACTTCAAGAAATTTGAGGGCGTTAACGATGCGATTCTGAAAGCTGGCCCGCAGCTGACCTAAGGTTTGCATAAATATTTGGCTTGTCGAACGTTTGGATAACTAAGCGGTCGTAGAAGGGGCAGTGCTGAGGCACTGCCCCTTTTTTGTGGTCTATTCATTTCATGTCTTCGATGGGAGCTGCGCTTATGAAACGGCGTCAATTTTTAGGTTTGGCTGGCCTAACCGGATTAGCGGGTGCACTTCCAGGTGTATCGTATGGTTTTCCACGTTTGAATCTTGAGGCAGCCCCCGGTATTGAAAAACTGACACTGAGTGAAGAGGCGTGGCGAGAGCGTCTTTCCGACGATGCCTTTTATGTGCTTCGTAAAGAGGGCACTGAGCCCTCTTTCTCTAGTCCATTAGATAGCGAAGTGAGGGATGGGGAGTACCGCTGCGCTGGGTGTGATTTGCTGCTTTTTACCAGTGCCATGAAATATGATTCAGGCACGGGTTGGCCAAGCTTTTACACCCATATAGAAGGTCATCTTCTCTCTAAATTAGATTTCAAGATGATATGGCCCAGAACCGAATATCACTGCGCCCGCTGCGAAGGTCATCAGGGGCACGTGTTTAACGACGGGCCAGAGCCTACAGGCCTACGCTGGTGTAACAACGGCGTAGCCCTGCGTTTTGTGCCTACTTAAAGGCTTGTTGCTTGCTTTAAAGTAGCGTCACTCGTGGCCAACCCATGCCGCCGCTGTGGGTTTGTGATACCTTGTTGGCACTTAAAAATGCTGCATGAGTTAGTTGCAATTTATGGATGTCAATCAGCGTATTATTTCCCGCCTAGCGACTGAGCTAAGCGTACGTCTCGAGCAAGTATCCGCCACGGTCGCACTTTTAGATGGCGGCGCTACCGTGCCTTTCATTGCCCGCTACCGTAAAGAAGTCACCGGCGCATTAGACGATATCCAGCTTCGCCAACTCGATGAGCGTCTGCGCTATCTGCGCGAGCTTGAAGAGCGCCGCACGGCGGTACTCTCTGCCATTGATGAGCAGGGCAAGCTTGATGCCACGCTAAAAGCCAGCATTGACGCTGCTGAGACCAAACAGCGCCTTGAAGATCTATACCTACCGTTTAAGAAAAAGCGCCGCACCAAAGCGCAAATTGCTCGCGAAGCAGGCCTTGAGCCGTTGGCGGATGCGCTACTTGCTAACCCATCCCTTAATCCAGAAAGCGAAGCAACCCACTATCTGCGTCCCGCAGAGGGCGATATCCCCGCCATTGAGGATGCTAAAGCCGCGTTAGATGGTGCTAAACAGATTTTGATGGAGCGCTTTGCAGAAGACCCCGAGTTGATTGGTCAACTGCGCGAGCGCCTCTGGCAAGAGGGCGAGCTAAGTGCCCGCGTGTTAGATGGCAAGCAGCAGGAAGGTGCCAAGTTCGCCGACTATTTCGAGCACGATGAAAAAATCGCCAAAGCGCCATCTCATCGCGCCTTGGCGATGTTCCGAGCGCGTAATGAAGGAGTGCTCAGCCTGTCGATACGTCTTCCCGGCGAAGAGGAAGCCCCGATACACCCTGCCCAGGTCGCCATTGCCAAACAGTTTGGTATTAGTGATCAAAGCCGCCCAGCGGATAAATGGTTAGCTGAAGTAGTGCGCTGGACCTGGCGAGTGAAGCTCTATACGGCGCTTGAGACCGAGCTGTTAGGGCGTCTGCGGGAACAGGCTGAGCTAACAGCGATTGAAGTATTTGCAGCTAACTTAAAAGACTTGCTGTTGGCAGCGCCAGCAGGTCAAAAAGTGACGCTTGCCATTGATCCAGGGTTAAGAACTGGTTGTAAGGTAGCGGTGGTTGATGCGACGGGGCAGTTCGTTGATCAAGCCACTATTTATCCCCATGCGCCGCAAAACCGCTGGGATGAGTCGCTGGGTGTCTTGGCGAAGCTTGTTAAGCAGCACGATGTTCAGTTGATTGCCGTGGGTAACGGCACCGCAAGCCGCGAAACCGATAAGCTGGCGGGTGAGCTACTGAAAGCATTAGCGCCGGCATATCGTTTGAGCAAAGTGATGGTGTCTGAAGCGGGTGCTTCGGTTTACTCTGCGTCTGAATATGCCTCCCGTGAGTTGCCGGATCTTGATGTGACCGTTCGGGGCGCTGTCTCTATTGCCCGCCGTTTGCAAGATCCACTCGCAGAGCTGGTTAAAATTGAGCCTAAATCCATTGGTGTAGGCCAATATCAACATGATGTTTCCCAGGTGCAGCTGTCACGTAGCCTGGAAGTTGTCATAGAAGACTGTGTTAACGCGGTTGGTGTGGATCTCAACACTGCGTCTAGCGCACTGCTTTCTCGCGTGGCAGGCCTGAGCGCGGCGATTGCCGAGAATATCGTGGCCCAGCGCAATGACCAAGGCGCGTTCAAAAGCCGTAAAGAGCTGTTAGAGGTTAGCCGCCTGGGGCCAAAAACCTTTGAGCAGTGTGCCGGCTTCTTGCGCATCAGCAATGCTGAAAACCCATTGGATGCCAGCGCTGTTCACCCCGAGGCTTATACCCTGGTGGAGCGCATTGCCAAGCAGAATCGTCGGGATGTAAAGGGCTTGATTGGTGACAGCGCTACCTTAAAAGCGCTTAAGCCCGCTGATTTTGCCGACGAGCGTTTTGGCGTGCCCACGGTGAGCGATATTCTAAAAGAGCTGGATAAGCCGGGGCGCGACCCGCGCCCTGAGTTTAAAGCCGCTGAGTTCCGCGAAGGCGTTGAAACTCTGAAAGACTTAAAACTGGGAATGGTGTTGGAAGGCACTGTGACCAACGTGACTCACTTTGGCGCCTTTGTGGATGTGGGCGTTCACCAAGACGGACTCGTACACATTTCAGCGCTTTCTGACCGCTTTATCGACGATCCGCGCAGCGTGGTTAAGGCGGGCGATATTGTCAGCGTCAAAGTAATGAGCGTGGATATTTCCCGCAAGCGGGTAGGGCTTTCCATGCGCTTGGACGATGAACCAGAACAGCAAGCCCAAGCTACGGCCAGCGGCACGGTTAACCACGAACCACGCAAACCACCGCGCAGTAGTCGACAGGGTAACCAGCAACAGGGCAGCCAGCCCAAGCCAAATGAGGCCCCCGCGGCCATGGGAGCATTAGGCGCAGCGCTGCTTAAAGCAAAGCAGGGCAAATAGTCGCGTGTCTTGAAAAAAACAGGATTGCCGCCATATCCTGCTTTCTGTTCTCGCTAGAAAGCATGAAAAACGACCATGGCAATGCCAGCTGATTTCACCAAGGCCTGCTTATGGCGGGCCTTACTGACAAGGAGTGTTCACCTTGCCTGAACCTCTCACTGTGCCATCTTCGCTAACTGCTCAGGTTGAGCGCTTGCTGCCTAGCGCTCGGCTAGGGCGGTTAGGTCGCCTGCGTCGCGGGCTGGAAAAAGAAGGGCTGCGGGTTGATGCCAATGGTCATATTGCCCAAACGCCGCATCCCCAGGCGTTAGGCTCTAAATTAACGCATCCGCATATCACTACCGACTACTCAGAAGCACTGCTTGAGTACATAACGCCGGTTTACTCAGAGCCACGTGAAGCATTGGCGTTCTTATCAGACCTGCATACCTTTACTTATCATCACCTAGACAATGAGTGGATATGGCCCGGCAGTATGCCTTCGCGGCTGTCGGGCAATGAAAGCGTGCCGATAGCTGACTATGGCAGCTCTAATGTTGGCACCATGAAGCATGTCTATCGAAAAGGGTTGGATGTGCGCTACGGGCGCATAATGCAGGCAATTGCAGGTGTGCATTACAACGTCTCGCTGCCAGAAGATATGTGGCACGCTCTGCGTGAGATGGAAAAAGCCACGAACATTCCCTTTAACGATTATCGCTCCACCCGTTATTTCGGCATGATTCGGCATTTTCGGCGTCATAGCTGGCTGCTGCTCTATCTGTTTGGTGCCTCACCGGCCATTGATAAGAGCTTTTTACCTGAAGGTAAAGTGCCTGAAAAGCTACAGTCACTCAGCGACGATACCTACTTTGCGCCGTATGCGACGACCCTGCGGATGTCGGATTTGGGCTACCAGAATAAAGTACAATCGCAGCTAAAAATTTGCTTTAACTCGCTGTCTAACTACGTTAACACGCTGCGTCATGCGATCTCTTCTCCGTGGCCTGACTATGAAAAGCTAGGCGTAAAAACCGGCGAAGAGTGGCATCAGCTAAACGCCAATATTCTGCAAATTGAGAACGAATATTACAGCGATATTCGTCCCAAACGGGTAGCCAAGCACAATGAAACGCCCAGTCAAGCGCTTGAAGCGCGTGGGGTTGAGTACATAGAAGTGCGCTGCCTGGATTTAAACCCTTTCGACCCGCTAGGCGTTACCGAAACGCAGATGCGTTTTGTCGACACTTTTTTGATGTGGTGCCTGCTGAGCGATAGCCCCTGGATCTCCGATGAGGAGTGCGACCGCCTGGATGACAACCGCCGTTTGGTGGTAGAGCGCGGCCGCGACCCGGCGCTAACGCTAATACATAACTGTGAAACCACCACCGTGCGAGCGTGGGGCGAACAGATATTTGCAGAACTAGGCGAAGTCGCACGCCTGCTGGATGCAGTGGAAGAGGGCACCCCTCATGCCGCCGCGCTAGAAGCGTTAGCGCCACGACTGAAGGATCCATCATTGACGCCGTCAGCGCAGATGCTGGCTCGTCTACAAGAGGGTAATGGTTCGCTGAGTGATGCGTTATTAAGCCTAGCGAAAGAGCAGGCGGATAAGCTTAAAGCAACGCCGATGCTGCGCTCCCGTGAGGCGCTGTTGGCACAGCTCATTGAAACCTCCCACCAGCAGCAGCGGGATATCGAAGCCGCTGATCAAGAAAGTTTTAGCGAGTTTCTAAGCAGCTATTTTGCCAAAGCGCGTGAGTCTCGTGCGCTTTCGGCTATCTCATCAGAGGATAGCCAATGAGCGCCGCTTCTATTCGCCCCGCTGCGCTAGTCGGTGTTGCATTCTGCGTTGTCATGATGGCGGTCGCCCTGGCCCTTGAGCATATTGCCGGGCTTGCCCCCTGCCCATTGTGTATTTTTCAGCGTGTAGCGGTGATAGCCGCTGGGCTAGTGTTGGCCGTCGCCGCGATACATAACCCCCGTGGTCGTATAGGTAAGAGCGTTTATGGCGCGCTTGGGGGAATCGCGGTAGGTGTCGGCGCGTTTATTGCCGGTCGTCACGTTTGGTTGCAGAGCCTGCCCGCTGACCAAGTCCCCTCATGCGGTCCTGGCCTGGACTACATGATGGATATCCTGCCTATGCAGGAAGTAGTCGCTATGGTGCTCACTGGTTCTGGAGAGTGCGCCGAAATTGACTTTATGCTGTTAGGCCTTTCGCTACCCGCGTGGACTTTGGTGGGCTTTTTAATCTTAGCTATCGCACCGCTGCGTATTTTGTGGGTGGCCATCAAGCGCTAGTTAAGCATTCATACGCGGCCAGCCTATAGATAGATTGGCCTTTAGTATCATGGAAACCGTACCTGCTGGGATTGACAGGGTTAGATGGAAAGGCGAGTCTAGCCTTATCAAAGGTGGTTATCTGCAAGGAGAAAACCCCATGCTCGAAGATTGCAAAAATGCCCTGGAGCGCTGGGGGGGCGTGCACAGTTTGATTGACCGTTGGCTGGATCAACGTCGCGCGCTTTTGGTTAGCTTTATCGAACTGAAAGACGCCTGCGATGCTGAATTGGAAGCGGTTAGCAAAGCGCGTGTTGATGTCTTCAGTGAGCTGTTAATGGATTATATCAGCGCCGGGCATTTTGAAATTTACCCTCAGCTAGCGGAAGAGGCCAAAGCGTTCAACGACGAAAGCGCTTTGCTAATTGCCTCGAAGCTGCTGGAGCGGCTAGAAATGTCTACTGCTATGGTGCTGGAGTTTGACGAAGACTTTGCGTCGCCGGTGCGTTGCCAGCAAAACTTGGCGCGCTTACCTGCCTGGATTGATCGACTGGCAAAAGGCCTTACCGAGCGCTTTGCGCTAGAAGACCAGTTAATTGCCCGTCTGCACGCAGCCCATAGCCCTAAGCAAGCAAAATCTCCCGCCTAAGCTTATCGAAGCAAATCAAAGCATCGTACGGCACGTTGTTGTGCGGTGCTTTTACCGCTCTATCTATGGCCGTTACTACTAATAGTCGGTTAGCCTCTTGCCTGCTTAAGGTTGCCATCTGTTTTGTTTTTATAAGTACAGGACTAGGCTTCTGGCCTAGCGATAGCGCGTGGCGGATGCATAGGTAGGGCGGTACAATCCCTGATCGGTGTTAAAGGATGAGCCTGGGTACTAGCCTGGGTAACTGCGAGTAGATAGATGGCTAATGTTGACGTTAATCAGTTGTTTAGCAAGCCTAAAGTTTTGATGATCGATAATTATGATAGCTTTACCTTCAATATCGTTCAGTACCTGAGTGAGCTTGGTGCGGAGGTAATGACCTACCGCAACGATGCGCTTACCCTTGAACAAATCGAGGCCATCGCGCCTACTCATTTGGTGATTTCACCGGGACCTTGTACGCCTAACGAAGCGGGTATTTCATTGGCAGCTATTACCCATTTTGCCGGTAAACTGCCTATTTTGGGTGTCTGCCTTGGGCACCAGGCGATTGGTCAGGTATACGGTGGTAAGGTAGTGCGTGCGCCAGAGGTTATGCATGGCAAAACGTCTGCCGTAGTGCATTGGGGGCAAGGCGTATTTAATGGGCTTGAAAACCCGCTTGAGGTAACTCGCTACCATTCGCTCGTTGTGGATGAAGTAAGCTTACCCGACTGTTTAGAGGTCACCGCCTTGACGGCAAGCGATGACGTAACGCCTGGGTTGATAATGGGTTTTCGCCATCGTAACTTGGATATTGAAGGGGTACAGTTTCATCCTGAGTCAATACTCACGCGCCAAGGTCATGCGTTATTGGCCAATTTTTTACAACGCGGCTGATCGCCAAATTCATACGCTTTAGAGGCTTTTCTGTTCATGCAAATGCGAGATGCAATTAACGCGGTGATGCGCCGCGAAGACCTCTCTTTCGATGCGATGCACGCGCTGATGCGCCAGATCATGACCGGCGAAGCCTCTGATGCGCAAATTGGTGGCCTGCTAGTGGGACTGGCCATGAAAGGCGAAAGCGCCGTGGAAATTAGCGCAGCCGCTCAGGTAATGCGCGAGCTAATGAAGCGGGTGACGCTTAGTACCGACAACGTGGTAGATATTGTGGGTACCGGTGGTGATGGCGCTAATCTGTTTAACGTCTCGACGGCAGCTAGCTTTGTGGCTGCTGCGGGTGGCGCTCATGTGGCTAAGCACGGTAACCGCAGCGTCTCTTCCTCCTCAGGTAGTGCAGATTTATTCGATATAGCCGGTATTTATCTTGACCTTAAACCGGAAGAGGTAACTCGCTGTATTGAGCAGGTGGGGGTTGGCTTTATGTTTGCTCCCAACCACCACCCCGCAATGCGTTACGCTATTGGCCCGCGCCGTGAAATGGGTGTGCGCACGCTATTTAACATTCTTGGCCCGCTGACTAACCCTGCCAGTGCACCAAACCAAGTGCTGGGGGTCTATGCTCCTGAGCTTGTGCCACTCATGGCTGAAGTGCTCAAAAAGCTTGGCAGCCGCCACGTAATGGTAGTGCATTCAGAAGATGGCCTAGATGAAATTTCCCTGGCGGCACCTACGCTGGTGGCGGAACTCAAAGAGGGCGACATTACCCAGTACACCATTACCCCGGAAGCGCTGGGTATTGAACGCCAAAGCTTAGCAACGCTGAAAGCGGCTAGCGCCGAAGACAGCCTGAGGCTGGTAAAAGCTGCGTTAAGTGGCGAAGGTGCGGCTGCGGATATGGTTGCCCTGAATGCGGGTGCGGCGCTTTACTGTGCGGGCGTTGCCGATAGCTTAAAAGAGGGCGTGATGGTAGCCCAGGATGCCCAAGCCTCCAAGCTGCCGCTTGAAAAGTTAAAAGAGCTTTCGCACTTCACCAGCGTTTTTAAAGGATAAATACTTCAATGAGCGACCAGGCAACACCGACAATTTTAACGCGTATTTTGGCCCGTAAAGACCAAGAGGTGGCTGAGCGCCGCCAAGCGGTCAGTGAAGCGGATTTGCTGGCGCTGGCTGAAAAGCAGAGCGCTCCCCGTGGCTTTATTGATGCGTTGAATGCCCGTATTGCTGCGGGTGATGCGGCGGTGATCGCCGAGGTAAAAAAAGCTTCGCCCTCTAAAGGGGTAATGCGCGAAGATTTTCACCCTGCGGATATTGCGCAAAGCTATGCCCAAGGAGGAGCTGCGTGTCTCTCGGTGCTGACCGATGCGGATTTTTTTCAAGGCCATGAAGATTACTTGATCGCCGCCCGTGACGCGTGCGAGCTGCCAGTGATTCGTAAAGACTTTATTACCTATGGTTACCAAGTAACCGAAGCCCGGGCCATTGGCGCAGACTGCATCTTGCTGATTGTCGCTGCCCTGGACGACTTTCAACTGCGCGATCTGCATCAGCAGGCTAACGCTTTAGGGATGGATGTATTGGTAGAAGTCCACGACGCCACTGAGCTAGAGCGCGCTTTGGCGCTGAACCTGAAGCTGGTGGGCATCAACAACCGCAACCTACACACCTTTGATACGAGCCTGAATACCACTCTTGACCTGTTGCCAAGCATTCCTGAAGGCGTCACGGTAATTACCGAGTCTGGTATCCATACCAGCGATGACGTAGAGCTAATGCGTGACCACGATGTAAACGGCTTTTTGGTCGGCGAAGCCTTTATGCGTGAAGAGAACCCTGGACTCGCGTTAAAAAGACTATTTTTTTAGAGCGCCTCTTAACTTCGCTTCTTGGTTAACTTTTAAGAGGTGTCAGTCTGATTGATGGCAAGAGCCTGCGTTCAAGTAGGTTTCTTAGCACGAAGGTAGACCGGCGTGCTAAGTAGAGCAGTGAAGCAAAACGTTCACTGCCTTTTTATATGTACTTAGGAGATCAATAGTAATGATTAAAGTACTTTTTACTAGCGCCGTGCTGGGTATGGGTATCGGTACTGCCTCCTTAGCAGGCGCCTATGAGGTAACGCATTTAGGCGGAGACATTACGGAAGAACAGGTGATCGAAGCGCAAAAAGCGTGGGGTGAAGCGCTGGTAAATATCTCAAACACCTATGAAAACGACGGCATTGAGGCCGCCAGTGAACTGGCCCAATTGGTTATTGATAGCGCTTATGGCTATGAGATGGGGCCGGTGCTATTTAAACCAACGTTAGCAGCCGCGCCGCAAACTTTCCGTACCACGCCCGAGGGCGCGCTGGCTTACTTTGTTGGGCATAGCGATGAATTCCCCAACGATAGCGGCTTCGCACTGAATGGCTGGCAGGAAGTGACCATTGATAACGCAGCTATCTTTATTAGCGGTGATACAGCGATGACTGTGGGCAATGTTTCTATCCTGGATAGCGATGGCAACACCACCACAGTAGATAAGAGCTGGGGCTATCAGCTAGACGATGAAGGCGAGCTGCGCATTGTGCTGCACCACTCCTCGCTGCCTTTCACGGAGTAACAGCTGGATAGTTGCTTAATCCGTGAAATAGAAAATGCAGTGTAATAAAAAAGGGGCTTACATCCGATGTAAGCCCCTTTCGTTCGCTTATAGCAAGCTTAACGGCTGTGCAGGCACCTAAGCAGCGCCTGAAGCGGATGCGGTAGGGTTTGCGCAGAGTAGCGTTTCACTTGGCTGCGGCAAGAGTAGCCTGTTGCTAGCAGCTTGCCCGTATTTTCCTCGGCCTCCACCTGGGGCTGCCAGGATTGGGCGTAAATGGTTTTTGACGTTGCCACATTGCGGGTTTCATGTCCGTACGTGCCGGACATACCGCAGCAGCCGGTATTGGCCAGTTCAAGTTTTAAGCCAAATGCTGCAAACACCTGCTGCCAGGCCTTGGGGCTGCCTGGGGCATTGGTTTTTTCAGTGCAGTGAGAAAGCAACTTATAGCCAGGATCAGCTAACGTCAGCTGACTCGGCGCTAACGTATTAATGCGGGTGGCCAGCCACTCTTGCAGCATCAGCACCTCGGGTACCTGCTCGGTACCTAAGGCTTTGACGTACTCCTGACGGTAGGCCAGTGTCATGGCGGGGTCGATCCCTACCATGGGCACCTCGAACTCTGCCAATGACCGCAACCGTTTGGCCTGTTTTTCTGCCGTGCGCTCGAAGGCGCCCAAAAAGCCCTGCACCTGCAGCGGTTTGCCATTGGCAGAAAACGGCATCACAAACACCCGTAGATTCAGCCGCGACAGTAGCTCTACCACGTCCATCACGAGTGTGGCTTCAAAGTGCGTCGTGAACGCGTCTTGAACGATAATCACGCTGTTGGCCCGCTGCTGCTCTGTGAGTAGCGCAAGCGACGTTGGTGTGGCTTCCGACACGCCCCAAGCCTTTAGCTGTTTCTTCACACTGGCACGGGAGAGCAACGGGGAGTCGCTAACCCCCAGGCCCTTGCTCATCAGCTTTTCCACCCAGCGCTGGCCAAGCAATGCGTTATACAGCGGCGCGATTTTGGCCAATGTGGGCAGCATAACCTCGGTGCCGCCGATCAGGTAATCCCGCAGTGGGCGTAAATAGCGGCCATGGTAGACCTCTAAAAACTGCGAGCGGAACTGCGGTACGTTGACCTTAATCGGGCACTGGCCCGCACAGGATTTACACGCCAAACAACCCGCCATGGCGTCATACACTTGGTGGGAGTAGTCGTGGTGTTGCTGTTTGCTAACGGTGTTCATGACACGTTTAGGGAAGCTTTTAACAAAGCCCCAGCTGCGCTCGGCCTTTTTCTTGCGCGACTCTTCCACCACATCGATACCCGCCTGGGACTGCAAGCGCAGCCACTCCCGAATCAGGCTGGCGCGGCCTTTAGGCGAATGCACACGGTCGCGGGTGGCCTTCCAGGAAGGGCACATGGGGTCGTCAACATCGTAGTTGTAACAGGCACCGTTGCCGTTGCAGTAGACCGCCGCGTCGTAAGCCTGCCACGCCCGCTCGTCAATCGTGCGATCAAGCTGACCGCGCATCGGTACGCCATCAACCGTTAACAAATCAGGGTCGCTGTCTTTAGCGATCAGTTCCTGGTGTTCAGCGGGAGATGCAATCTTGCCGGGGTTCAGCTGGTTATGCGGATCAAAGGCGGCTTTTACTCGCTGAAGGCTAGGGTACAGTTCACCAAAGAATTTGGGGCCGTATTCAGAGCGAACCCCTTTACCGTGCTCCCCCCACAAAAGTCCGCCGTACTTCTGGGTAAGGGCGGCTACTTCATCAGAAATTTCACGAATCAGCTTTTCCTGTGCGGGGTCTTTCATATCCAGCGCTGGGCGTACGTGCAGTACGCCCGCATCCACATGGCCAAACATCCCGTAGGAGAGCTTTCGGGCGTCCAAGGCAGCGCGAAACTCAGTGATAAAGTCCGCCAGGTGCTCTGGCGGCACGGCGGTATCTTCTACAAATGCAATCGGGCGTTTTTCGCCCTGCACGTTCCCCAGTAGCCCCACCGAGCGTTTACGCATGGCGTAGACTTTTTGGATCTGCGCTCGTCCTTCGGCCAGTGTGTAGCCTAAGCGCTCTACGGTAGGGTCTTGACTCAAATGTTCAGTGAACGCCCGCACACGCGCTGCAAGGGCGCTTTCATCGTCGTCATTAAACTCAATCAGGTTAATGCCGCGAATCGGCGTGCTGCCGGTGGCGGGGAAGAACTCAGCTACGCTATCCCATACAAAGTCCTGCATAGCCAGTTGTAGAACGGTGTCGTCGATGGTTTCGATTGAGGTGGGGCGTGCGCTGGCGCTCATTAAAGCTTTGGCATCGCGCAGTGCATCCATAAAGCTTGGGTAACGCACATTCACCAGCATAGAGTGCTTGGGAATTGGCAGCACGTTGAGTACTGCTTCATTCAAAAAGCCTAGCGAGCCTTCCGAGCCACACAGTAGGCTGTTTAAATTTAACTGACCTTCCGCTGCTCGCAGGTGAGCCAAGTCGTAGCCCGTTAAACAGCGGTTGAGCGGCGGGAATTTCGCCTTAATCAGCTCGCGCTGTTGGTCGATAATTGTGGCAGCAGTGGTATGCACGCGGCCGAGAATACCGTCCTGCTGGCACTCAGCCCGCTCTTCATCCGAGGTTAACGGGCGGCTGTGCAAGTGCTGACCACCCAGCAAAACTGTATCCAGCTCCAATACGTGATCGCGGGTTTTGCCGTACTCGCAGCTCCCCTGGCCGCTGGCATCGGTGGAGATCATTCCGCCAATGGTTGCACGGTTAGAGGTTGAAAGTTCCGGGGCAAAAAATAGCCCGTGGGGCTTGAGTGCGGCGTTGAGCTGGTCTTTCACCACGCCCGCTTGAACGCGTACTCGCCGGGCGTTCACGTCAATCTCTAAAATCTGGTTCATATGGCGGGAAACGTCCACCACAATGCCGTCCGTTAGTGATTGACCGTTGGTGCCGGTGCCGCCGCCCCGAGGTGTTAACACGATGTCGCGGTGGGGCAGCTCAGCAACCAACTTGGCTAGGCGCTCAAGATCTTCGGCATGCTTGGGGAACACCGCAGCTTGGGGCAGGCGCTGGTAAATCGAGTTATCCGTTGCCAGCACGGTGCGGTTGGCATAGTCGGGGGTAATCTCGCCTTCAAAGCCGCGTGCACGCAGGGCTTCAAGAAAACGCACGTAATGGCTGCTCAAGCGCTTAAAAGGAGCCGTGCGCGTATCCAAGGATGCAATCATAGTTGGTCGGGCCGTCACTGCTGGAAGCGGATAGGAAATAGCGCTACTTTACCGCAGCCACCGCTACTCTGCATCTTGGTGACAAGGTTTATGCGCTTTCTAACGCTTCTTTCACCAGTGCGGCGGAGGCGTCAGACATTGGCAGCGTGAGGGCGATTTTGTGGGCCTCGGGCGACATCTTGCCCCAGGTTTTTTGCACAATGCGTACCATGTGGTCATGGTCAATTTTGCGTGAGAAATCGGCAAAGTGGTTTTCTAAAAATACCAAGCAAGCGCAATCTTCCAGCGCCTGGACATCTGGGTCGCGGCCGAGGCCTTTCTTGCGAATAATCGCCGTTGCGCGTTCGGCGTCTGCGTCGCTATAGCCTGCGTCACGCATTAACTTAGCCGTGGTATCGCCTGCGCGCTCACCCTGGTCGCGCCGCCAGGTTAAATACCCTATGCGCCCTTCAGAGTACTCCTCACGCGGAACTAGCCAGCGCTGTAGGTGCTGTGCGCGTACTGCAAGGCGCAATACGTCATGGGGGGCGTTGTGTACTCTCTCTAGCCAGCGGCTCATGCGCTGGGCATAGGCAAGCTCTTGGGGCAATGAAGTGCCATCGCCCAGTGTCGTAGAGCGAGGATCTTCACCATGCAGGGCATCGATGGCGGCGAGTGTTTGGTCAAAAGCAGTCGGCATAAGAGGTCGCATAATTAAGAAGTATGGACAACATGCTAGCAGTTTAGCGGCAGGCTATAAAAAAGCGCCTGCTGTATAAAAGGCAGCCTATGCATCGGCGGACTGTATCTATCTTTTTGCCCAGGGTGAGGCGCGACTTACCTGTTTCCTGAAGCGAATGAGCAAAAAAGACAGGCGTATAGGGTGTCATTAGCATGCTGCAGGATGATTAATTATCTAACTACCTCAGCTTTGCTCCACGGTCTTACGTCAGAGCAACATGTTTACATCATGTAAGCCATCACTTCCCATCAAGGCAGCCATGGCTCCCCGCCGCGCTTTTGCCTACAATAGGCCTCTTTGTCACGGGCGGTGTGCGCCGTGTTTCACTGATTTCTGGCCAAGGGATAACTCATGCTCGATCCGAAACTGCTGCGCGGTGATCTTGATGCAACTGCGCAACAACTGGCCCGGCGGGGCTTCGTACTCGATAAAGCGGCATTGCAGGCGCTGGAGTCCCGACGCCGTGAGTTGCAAACCCAGACCGAGCAGCTGCAAAACGAGCGCAATATGCGTTCCAAAACGATTGGTAAGGCAAAGGCTAACGGTGAAGATATTCAGCCGCTGCTGGATGAAGTGAGTGACTTGGGCGAGCGCTTGGACGCTGCCAAGCGCGAGCTGGCTGAGGTGCAGGAAGAGTGGGATGACGTTATTAGCGGTATTCCTAACGTGCCCCATGAAAGTGTTCCAGAAGGCAAAAGCGAAGACGATAACGTTGAACTGCACCGCTGGGGTACACCCCGTGAGTTCGATTTTGAAGTGCTGGATCACGTCGATTTGGGCAAAAAGTCCGGTTATCTAGACTTCGAGCTGGCGGCCAAGTTAACCGGCGCGCGTTTTGCGGTAATGCGGGGGCCGATTGCGCGCCTGCATCGTGCGCTGGCGCAGTTCATGCTGGATACCCAAACCCTGCAGCACGGCTACGAAGAGTGCTATGTGCCCTATATGGTGAATCGCGATTCGCTGATGGGCACCGGCCAACTGCCAAAATTTGGCGAAGATCTGTTTAAGCTCAATGATGAGCGGGAATACCACTTGATTCCCACCTCTGAAGTGCCGCTAACAAACTTTGTGCGTGATGAAATCGTTGAGCAGGCAGCACTGCCGATGAAGCTTACCGCTCACACGCCTTGTTTTCGTTCTGAAGCAGGCTCCCATGGCCGTGATACCCGCGGTATGATCCGACAGCACCAGTTCGATAAAGTCGAAATGGTACAGATCGTGGAGCCAGAGAAGAGCTATGAGGCTCTGGAAGAGATGCGTGGCCATGCTGAAGCCATTCTGCAGGCGCTGGCGTTGCCGTACCGTGTAGTGACGCTGTGTACGGGCGATATGGGCTTCGGCGCGGCGAAAACCTATGATCTGGAAGTGTGGCTGCCTAGCCAGGAGACCTACCGGGAAATTTCGTCTGTATCTAACTGCGAAGACTTTCAAGCACGGCGTATGCAGGCCCGCTTCCGTCATCCGGATGCCAAGAAACCTCAGCTACTGCATACTTTGAACGGTTCAGGTTTAGCGGTAGGGCGTTGCCTGCTGGCGGTGCTTGAAAACCACCAGCAGGCGGATGGCTCGGTGACTATTCCTGCGCCGCTTCAGCCCTATCTGGGTGGTCTTGAGTGTCTTGCGCTTTAAGCAACCACTGGACGTTAACCTCGGCATCAATACGAATGGTGCCGGGGCGGTAGTCGCTGGCTGAACCGCTGCCCATTGCGTCGCTTTCGGCACGCATGGCCATCATGCGGGGTTGGAAAATAGGCGACTGGGTTTCTTCAATACGCTGCACGTGACCCAGTTCAGTCTCTAGGGTGCTCGCCATCAATTCTGCTTTGTGGCGGGCCTTTTCCAGCGCCTTGGACAGCGCTTCATCAGTGGCAGCATCGCGGTCTTGCAGGTCAAATTGAACGCCATCCAGAGCGTTCACGCCTGCGCTAATCAGCGCGTCAAACACCTCGCCCAACTGGTCTAACTCGGTCAGCTCAACGCTAAACGGGCGCTCTAAACGCGTGCGCGTAAGCGTGTCGTGTTCACCATTTTCATTGCGTGGGCCAGCAACGCGATCTGGATAAACATTAAGCGAGCCTGCGTTGATGGCGCGCTGTTCAATGCCAATCGCCTCCATGGCCTCAATTAACTGACTGGCGCGGTTTTCAAGCCGTTCGCGGGCCTCGCTTAGCGCGTCACTGTCGGTCTCTTCAAGCGAAGAGACGGCAGGGGTGTTCTCCCACAGACGCGCATTAAGCGTTGCTTTGTCGGGTGCTACCTCAACCCACGATTGGGCCTGAACAAACAGGCTAGGCGGTGTTGATGATGCTGCTTGAACCGCCGGGGCTGCGAGCAGTGCGAGTAATGCGCTGCCGAGAACGCCATAGCGTAACCGTTGTAGGTGATTCGATAGACTATTCATAGCTAACTTCCTTGCAAGCGAGGCATTTGCCTAGCGGTATGAAAAATAATTGCGAATGTGACGCTGGTTGGAAGTGAGTGACGGGATAAAGTTCACTGACTAAGAGTTGCCAAAAAACAGTTGCTTATTGTTTGCATGGTTTGGGTGTGGGGCAGTTTGTGCAATGTGCCGCTAGCAGCCATTATGTAGGGATAACACGCTAAGGATAGAGTTATGTCGAAGTTGTCGGATGAGGATTATCGCAGTATCCCTTTAAACGCTACCTTAGCTATTGCGGCGTTGGTGGTCATTATTGCAGGTATGAAGGTGGGTGCAGACCTGCTGGTGCCTCTCTTGCTCGCGGTATTCATTGCCGTAGTGTGTACGTCGCCTGTGCAGTGGCTAAACCGCTGGGGGGTTAATGTACGCGCTGCGGCGTGCATTATTCTGTTGGTGCTGTTGGGGTTTATTTCACTTATCGGCCTGCTGGTGGTCAATAGCTTCGGCACCTTTGTGGAGGCGTTGCCGGAGATTGAGGAGCGTCTTAATGAGCACTATTGGGATCTGCTTAATACGTTGGCTGCCCACGGCATGGCGATTAACCCTGATCAACTTGGTCAGCTATTCAACATGGAAGAGGGGGATTCTTGGGTACCTAAAGTCCTGGGCGAGCTTGGCAGTCTATTTATGCAAGCCAGTATTGTTGCGCTGCTGGTCATTTTTATGCTCTTTGAGACGCTAAACTTTCGAGATAAAGTGTCTCGGGCACTGGAAAATCCGGCGCCTAGCTTGAAACGTTTTAGCGAGTTTAGCTTAACGCTGAAGCGTTATCTGGCGGTTAAAACGATGATTAGTCTGGCCACAGCAGTGCTAGTGTGGCTCTCCTGTTTATTAGTAGGTGTAGACTTTCCGCTGCTATGGGGCGTGCTGGCCTTTGCGCTTAACTTTATTCCTAACATCGGCTCGGCATTAGCGGCTATCCCTCCGGTGCTTCTATTGCTGGTCGCACAGGATGGCGGCGTATTTCAGGCGCTATTGCTAGCCTCAGCTTATTTAGCGATCAACTTTATTCTAGGTAACCTGATTGAGCCACGGGTAATGGGCCAAGCGCTAGGGCTTTCGACGTTTGTGGCGTTTCTTTCACTGGTGGTGTGGGGGTGGATCTTTGGCGCTGCCGGTATGCTGTTATCGGTGGTGTTAACCATGACGCTTAAAATTGCACTCGACAGCCACCCACAAACACGCTGGATTGCGCATCTTTTAGGGCCGGGAAAGCGTCGAATAAAGGATATACGGCTGGAAGATGCGCGCAAGCCACCTTCCAAGCGTGAAGTCTAACTACCGTCAACAAGGTCGACGGTAGCTAAACGTGATCTACGCATAAAACGTCGTTTCTGCTGATGAAACGCCGCGTTTAGCGAGATTAGGCGTTTTGGTCGATGAATTGAGTCAGCTGTGACTTGGACTGTGCGCCCACGAGGGAAGCCACTTTGGTGCCTGACTTAAACAGCATTACCGTTGGTACGCCGCGCACGCCTTGCTCGGCAGCAATTTCTGGCGCGTCGTCTACGTTCACGCTTACCACTTTAATATTGTCGCCACGCTCAGCAGCCACCTCATCAACGACAGGCGCCATTACTTTACAGGGGCCGCACCAGGGGGCCCAGAATTTCAGCAGGACAGGCTGTTCGGCGTTAAGAACTTCTTGCTCGAAATTGGCGTTGGTGACATCAATATTAGTAGCCATTTGATTCTCCCGTTTGCGTTGCTCTTGCTGTTACGTTGCCTCAAGTGGAGCAACGGTCTTTACGCGGTTTGTTAGCGCACTCTCACCGCGCCAAGTGGGCAGATGTTAGCGGGCGCGGAGGATACTGGCAAATTTACTACGATGGCTCGGTGTGGGGTAGGGAAAATTAAAAGATGCTCATGGACGCTATTTTTTATACTATAAGTGAATTATAGAATGTTTTTTTATTCATATTAGTGCTCTTGAGGCGAGTGGGTACAAGCGCTTCGAGAAAAGCACAAACCCATAGCGGCGCGAGGATGCGCTTTAGCGTGCTTCCTGCATAGATAATCAGGTGAGGATATGAAGCTACAGCAACTTCGCTATATCTGGGAAGTCAACCGACACAATCTGAACGTTTCGGCCACTGCCCAGAGTCTGTTTACCTCTCAGCCGGGTATTTCCAAACAAATACGTTTGTTAGAGGATGAGTTGGGCGTTGAGATTTTTGCCCGCAGCGGTAAACACTTAACCCGCGTCACGCCTGCTGGGCAGTCGATTATTGAGCTTGCTGGGCAAGTGCTTAAGCTAAGTGAAAATATTAAGCAGGTAGCACAAGAGCATAGCGACGAGCGCCGTGGCAGTTTAGCCATTGCTACAACGCATACCCAAGCGCGTTACGCACTGCCGCCCATTATTAGCGAATTTACCCAAAAGTACCCGGAAGTTGCGCTACACATGCAGCAGGGTACGCCTAAACAAATTGCCCAGATGGTGAGCGAAGGCTTAGCGGATTTTGCCATAGCGACAGAGTCGCTGGAGCTTTTTACCGATTTGGTGCTGCTACCTTGCTACCGTTGGAATCGCTGTGTGCTGGTGCCAAAAGAGCACCCTCTTGCCTTGCTCAAAGGGCCGCTTACTTTGGAAGCCTTGGCCGAGCATCCGCTGGTCACTTATGTCTTTGGTTTTACCGGCCGTTCGCAGCTGGATGACGCCTTTAAAGCGAAGGGCTTAACGCCTAACGTGGTGCTTACCGCAGCAGATGCGGATGTTATAAAAACCTATGTGCGCCTGGGTATGGGAGTGGGTATTGTCGCCCATATGGCGGTTGACTCGGCGTTGGATAGTGACCTAGTAGCCCTGGATGCCAGCCATCTATTTGCTAGTTCAACCACTAAAATTGGCATACGTCGTGGCACCTTTATGCGCGGCTATATGTATGACTTTTTGGCGCGGTTTGCACCGCACTTAACCCGCGAGCGAGTCGATGAGGCGCTACTGGCTGGCCCCCGCTATGAGCAGGCGCTGTTTGAAGGTGTCGAGCTTCCAGAGCATTAGGCCTAGTGAAGCAAGTGCGCCCAGGCTAAAAGCCTGGGCGCACGCATTTTTTTCGCTCTCTACTCTTGCAGACGTACTTTAACGTTAATGCTGTAGATGCAGCCCACATTCCCGTTTCTCTTCCACCTTAGTGGGGTCGAAATAGTCGAAATTGTTTGGTAGATCATGGGCTTGTAAGTATTCATACATATCTTTCGCAGTCCACTGAAGCAGTGGAGCGACTTTTAATAGGCCATCGCTGTTGCGACTAGCGACCTGCATTTTAGCGCGCTCAGGGGTGTCTTCGGCCCGTAGCGCGGTGAACCACACATCAGGCTGCATTTCTCTCAGTGCGCGCTCAAACGGCTCAATCTTCACTTCTTGGGTGAAGCCTGCATGGCGCGGGTCGTCAATGCCGGGCATTGGCCCTTCTAACGCTTCCCGGTGCGCGCGGGTACGTGTCGGTAAAAAGCTCACCATATTCAGGCTAAGGCGCTGGATTAATGCATCGGCAAATTGATAGGTGGCATCGGTGTTGTAGCCGCTGTCCATCCACACAATTGGGGTGTCGGGGCGCACCTGGGTCACCATGTGCAAAATGACCGCTTCGAACGGACGAAAATTGGTGGTGCAAATGGGGCGACTGCCTTGGCTAAAAGCCCACTCAATTAGGCCCTGAGGGTTATTGGCAAAATCGCGGTTAATGTCGTCAAGTACCGAGGACATGCAGCCTCCCTTTAATAAATGGTCTGTAAAAACGTGCCATTAAACCTCTGCTGTTAGCGCTAGACTAACAAAGGGTGGGCCTTTCTCCCCAATACCGTTTGGTTAGGCTTTTATATTTCTTTTTGATTTAAGTGGCTGGTTTTTTATTCCAAAGCGCCTATCAGGTGACGAATTTTATCCAGCGTTTCTGCGTACTCCTCCTTGGCTTTCGAGTCGGCCACGAGGCCGCCGCCGGCCCATACGTGTAGCGTACCGGCGTCTGCCACCATTGTGCGTATCGCAATAGAGGTATCCATGCTGCCCCGGGTGTCTAAATAACCTAAGCTGCCGCAATAGACACTGCGCTGGCAGGGTTCAAGCTCGTCGATAATCTGCATGGCACGTATTTTAGGAGCGCCGGTAATCGAGCCGCCTGGAGACGCCGCCGTAAGTAGTGATAAAGGCGAGTGATTTTCGGCAAGCTGGCCCTGCACCACGCTGACCAGGTGGTGCACGTTAGGGTAGCTCTCTAGCTGGCAGAGTTGCGGTACGCGGATAGTGCCAGGGGTGCACACGCGGCCTAAGTCATTGCGCAATAAATCCACAATCATGACGTTTTCGGCGCGGTCTTTGCTGCTGCTGAGGAGCTCTTCAGCCAGCGCACGGTCTTCCTCTTGCGTACTGCCTCTGGGGCGCGTGCCTTTAATCGGGCGAGTTTCTACCAGGCCGTCTCTACACTGAATAAAGCGCTCTGGCGAGAGAGACAGCACCGCTTGGTTTTTCCACGCCATAAATCCCGAGAAGGGTGTAGGCGTCGCCTTCCTCAGCCGCTGGTAAGCCTGCCACTCATCCCCTTGGTAGCTGGCTGAAAAGCGCTGGGCCAAGTTGATTTGATAGCAATCCCCTGCGCGTATATAGCGCTGAACGGCATGAAAGCGTTCGGTGTAATCAGCTTGGCTGAGCTCTGCTCGAAAAGGGCTGGTTAAATAAAAGTGTTCGTCATCCTCTACAAGGGGGTGTGTGAGCCATTCGGTGACCTGCTGTTGCCGTAATGGGGGGGCTACCAACCATGTTTGTTGGCGCTCATGATCAATGGTTATGCACCAGTCGTATAGGCCAAGACGTGCCAACGGTAGCGCAGTGGCACTGGCATGCTGGCTAGGGGTGGCTAGATTATTACGGCCTAAATCGTAGCTCCAGTAGCCTATCAGTCCGCCTAGGAAGGGCAGCTCGCTCTCTTCATGGGTGCCGGGCAGCTGCGCTAGCATCCACTCTTGCAGGGCGGTGGTGCAGCCTGCCGTATTGCTATTCATGTCGTTAAACGTAGCGGGCAGCTGGAGCTGGGTAGAGTTGAACATCGAATGGCCGCTTGGCGTAATTTCAAGCGTTGCCAGCGGGTCGCTGCTCAGTATGTCATAACGCCCGGTGGCTACCGGACGGCCGCTATCGAGCAGCACTGCGCCGGGGCGCTTTCGCAAACGAGCAAACAGCGCCAGTGGGTCAGGTGAATAAGGCAGGGCTTTGATGGTTAACGCCGTTGTCATGATGCAAATGCCAGGCCGGTACAAGGGCGACATATTTTAGGGGTCGTTAATCATGCACACCAGTTAAATGCGTCGACGCCTTTCTCACGCTTTCATTTAAAGGCATTAGGATTACTGTATGATTGTTGACAGCTTAAGTTTATTTTACTTGTTGTTTGCAACGAAAGACGAATAACGTCGGGCATTTTGCCTGGTTGACGGCACAAAAATGACGAGCTAAAGTTCCCCTATTCACTAATTGTCGACAATTACACATGACCCTATTCGTTTCTCCTTCACATCAGCTTGCTGATAAACCCGCTGAACAGGTGTCGCCGGAAGTGCGCACCTTGGCTGAGAGGGTTTTCCATCAGCTACAAGACGCTATTGTGCGTGGTGAGCTGGCGCCGGGAAGCAAAATCACCGAGCCGGGGCTGTCTAAAACGTACGGCATTTCACGTGGGCCGTTGCGTGAAGCCATGCGCCGCTTAGAAGCGCACCGCCTAATCGAACGCGTGCCCCATGTAGGTGCGCGGGTTGTTAAGCTTTCCATGAAAGAGCTTTTAGAGCTGTTTGACGTGCGTGAAGCGTTAGAAAGCATGGCGGCACGCTTGGCCGCTGAGCATATGTCTGCCGAAGAGATAAAGGGGCTGCGCGAAGTATTAGCCCTCCATGAAGGCCAGGCCGATCTCAAGCGAGGCGAGGCTTACTACCAGCGTGAAGGCGACCTTGATTTCCATTACTGCATCGTTCAGGGCAGCCACAATAAGATGCTGATGAACCTGCTCTGTGATGATCTCTACTATTTGGTTCGTCTTTACCGTACTCAATTTAGTGCAAGCGGCACGCGTCCTCAGCGCGCCTTTGTGGAGCACCACCGTATTGTGGATGCCATTGAAGCAGGGGATGCCGAGCTTGCCGAGCTGCTCATGCGTCGCCATGTCAGCGCTTCACGCGCAAATGTTGCTGACCGCTACGCCGCCATTCTTGACCAGCAGTCTTGATCACTGTCTTGATAAAAACCAACGACGCGCAGGCTAGCTAAGCCTCTGGGGTCGAATGCTAAAGGAAACAACGCCCATGTCTCACACTCTCTCTGGTTCTACTCTGTCACCCGGTGCTCGCTTTCGTGCTGCGCTTGAAGCAAACCGTCCATTACCGATTTTAGGCACGATTAACGCGTATACCGCGATGATGGCCGAGCGGGTGGGGCATCAAGCGATTTATCTGTCGGGCGGTGGTGTGGCTAACGCTTCTTTTGGCTTACCTGATTTGGGTATGACCAGCATGAACGACGTGGTGGAAGATGCACATCGTATTTGCGGTGCTACGGACCTTCCGCTGCTGGTGGATATCGACACCGGTTGGGGCGGCGCTTTTAATATTTCGCGTACCGTTAAAGAGATGCAGCGCGCAGGCGTGGCTGCCGTTCACCTGGAAGATCAAGTAGCTCAAAAGCGCTGCGGCCACCGCCCCAATAAAGCTATTGTGTCCCAACAGGAAATGGTTGACCGCATCAAGGCCGCCGCTGATGCCAAGTTAGACCCCGATTTTTATCTGATTGCCCGTACCGATGCGTTTCAGAAAGAGGGCTTAGACGCTGCTATCGAGCGTGCTAATGCCTGCGTGGAAGCAGGGGCAGACGCCATCTTCGCCGAAGCCGTGCACACCCTGGATGATTATCGTGCGTTCTGTTCGCGCGTGAATGCGCCAATCCTGGCCAACATCACTGAATTTGGCGCGACGCCGCTATTCTCTCAGCAGGAGTTAGGCGACGTTGGCTGCCGCATGGTGCTCTATCCGCTTTCCGCCTTCCGCGCGATGAATGCTGCCGCTCTGCAGGTTTACCAGAGCATTCTGGATAACGGTCACCAAAAAGAGGTGGTCGACATTATGCAGACCCGCGATGAGCTGTACGACTTTTTGAATTACCACGATTTCGAACAGAAGCTCGACGCGTTATTCGCCGAGCAAAAAGATGCGTAATAGTCGTTAACGCACCTATTCAAATTTAAAACATATAAAAGAGTTAACAGGAGACACGACATGGCTGATAAACCTCAAAACAGTGCAGGGCTGCGTGGTCAAAGTGCCGGTAGTACCGCGCTGTGTACGGTGGGTAAAACAGGTTCTGGATTAACCTACCGTGGTTTTGACATCAAAGAGCTGGCGGAGAAGGCGAAATTTGAAGAAGTGGCTTACCTGCTCTTGAAAGGCAAGCTGCCTAATCAGGCGGAGTTGGATGACTATATTACTAAGCTGAAAAGCCTGCGTGGCTTGCCAGAAGCGCTAAAAACCGTGCTAGAGCAAATTCCTAAAGATGCCCACCCAATGGATGTAATGCGCACCGGCGCTTCCATGCTGGGTAATCTGGAAACAGAAGAGAGCTTTGACCAGCAGCAGGATGTCTCTGATCGTTTGCTGGCGGTGCTGCCTTCTATTATTTGTTACTGGTATCGCTTTAGTCACGATGGCGTGCGCATTGAGACTGAAACCGACGATGCCTCGGTAGGCGGTCACTTCCTGCATATGCTGCGCGGTGAACCTGCTTCTGAGCTGCATGCGCGGGTTATGAATGTCTCGCTGATCCTTTATGCAGAGCACGAATTTAACGCATCAACCTTTACCGCACGGGTCTGCGCATCCACGCTTTCGGACATGCACTCCTGCGTGACTGGCGCGATTGGTTCGCTGCGCGGCCCGCTACACGGCGGTGCCAATGAAGCGGCCATGGCGATGATCGAGAACTGGGCGTCGCCGGAAGAAGCTGAGCGTGAAATGCTCGGAATGCTTGAGCGCAAAGAGAAAATCATGGGCTTTGGCCATGCGATTTATCGCGAGTCTGACCCACGTAATGAAATCATCAAAGAGTGGTCGAAGAAGCTCGCGGACGACGTAGGTGACAGCGTGTTGTACCCCGTTTCTGTGCGCTGTGAAGAAGTCATGTGGCGTGAGAAGAAGCTTTTCTGTAACGCGGACTTCTTCCACGCCAGTGCTTACCACTTCATGGATATTCCAACCAAACTGTTTACGCCGATTTTCGTGATGTCTCGTCTAACAGGTTGGGCGGCGCACGTGTTCGAGCAGCGTGCTAACAACCGCATTATTCGCCCCAGCGCCGACTACACTGGCCCTGAGAAGAGCGAGTGGGTACCTATCGACGCGCGTGACTAACGTTAGCGGGCCGTGACTAAGTGAGAGACGCTATGAACACGAATTATCGCAAGCCTCTGCCGAGCGTGACGGCAGAAGGTGCTCCGGTAGATTTCTTCGATGCGCGCCAAGCCGTTGAAGACATCAAGCCTGGTGCCTACGCAGCGCTGCCCTATACTTCCAGGGTGTTGGCCGAGCAGCTGGTGCGCCGCTGTGACCCAGCGCTGCTCACCGATGCGCTGAAGCAGCTTATAGAGCGTAAACAGGATCTGGATTTCCCTTGGTATCCGGCGCGGGTAGTGTGTCACGACATTCTTGGCCAAACTGCATTGGTTGATCTTGCTGGCCTGCGCGATGCTATCGCTGAAAAAGGCGGCGACCCCGCTAAAGTTAACCCAGTAGTGCCCACGCAGCTGATCGTTGACCACTCACTGGCTGTTGAGCACGCTGGTTTTGAAAAAGATGCCTTCGACAAAAATCGCCAAGTAGAAGATCGCCGTAACGACGACCGCTTCCATTTCATTAACTGGACCAAAGTGGCTTTTGAGAACGTCGATGTGATTCCTCCGGGCAACGGCATTATGCACCAGATCAATCTGGAGAAAATGTCGCCGGTAGTGCAGTGCCGCCCCGATGAAAAGGGCATGCGTATTGCTTACCCAGATACCTGCGTAGGCACCGATAGCCACACGCCTATGGTCGATGCGTTAGGTGTGATTTCCGTTGGCGTTGGTGGCCTTGAAGCGGAAAGCGTCATGCTGGGGCGTGCCTCAATGATGCGCCTACCGGATATCGTCGGTGTGGAGCTCTCTGGCAAACTGCAGCCGGGTATTACCAGCACCGATATGGTGCTTGCGATTACCGAATTCCTGCGCAAAGAGCGCGTTGTGGGGGCGTACCTGGAGTTTTATGGCGAGGGCGCCGATGCGCTGACCGTAGGTGACCGCGCGACCATCTCCAACATGACGCCAGAGTACGGTGCTACGGCGGCGATGTTTTACATCGACAATCAAACCATTGAGTACCTCAAGCTTACAGGGCGTGAAGATGAGCAGGTAGCGCTTGTCGAGGCCTATGCCAGGCACACCGGGCTGTGGGCAGATAGCCTCAAAACGGCCGAGTACGGTCGGATACTGCGCTTTGACCTTTCAAGCGTTACCCGTACCTTGGCAGGGCCTTCAAACCCTCACGCGCACTTGCCCACCTCGGAACTTGCCCAGCGCGGTATTGCGATCGACCTGGATAAAGCACGGGCCGACGAGCAGGCGGGTAAAATGCCCGATGGCGCGGTCATTATTGCTGCTATTACCAGCTGCACGAATACCTCTAACCCACGGAACATGGTGGCAGCAGGCTTAATCGCCCGCAATGCCAACCGCTTAGGGTTAACCCGCAAGCCGTGGGTGAAGTCGTCGCTAGCGCCGGGTTCGAAAACCGTCAAGATGTATCTTGAAGAAGCCAAACTGATGGATGAGCTGGAAAACCTTGGCTTTGGTGTGGTGGGTTACGCTTGTACGACCTGTAACGGTATGTCTGGCGCTTTAGATCCGACGATTCAGGAAGAGATTATCGACCGGGATCTTTATGCTACGGCGGTACTTTCCGGTAACCGTAACTTTGACGGGCGCATTCACCCCTATGCCAAACAGGCATTTTTGGCTTCACCGCCACTTGTGGTGGCCTATGCGATTGCGGGGACTATCCGTTTTGATATCGAGAAAGACGTGCTGGGTACCGACCAAGATGGCAATCCTGTCACGCTGAAAGATATCTGGCCCGACGATAGTGAAATCGATGCCATCGTTAAAGCCTCGGTGAAACCGGAGCAGTTCCGTCAAACCTATATTCCGATGTTTGATCTCGATAAGAGCGCCCGTAACCAGGTAAGCCCGTTATACGACTGGCGGCCTCAGAGCACCTATATTCGTCGCCCACCCTACTGGGAAGGCAATATGGCTGCCGAGCGTGACTTGAAAGGCATGCGCCCACTGGCGATTTTGCCTGACAACATCACCACGGATCATTTGTCGCCTTCTAACGCAATTATGATGGACAGTGCGGCAGGCGAGTATCTGCACAAAATGGGCCTGCCAGAGGAGGACTTTAACTCCTACGCGACCCATCGCGGCGACCATTTAACCGCCCAGAGGGCGACCTTGGCGAACCCCAAGCTGTTTAATGAAATGGTGCATGACGAGCAGGGCAATGTTGTGCAGGGGTCGTTGGCGCGTGTTGAGCCGGAAGGCACTGTAACGCGTATGTGGGAAGCAATTGAAACCTACATGGCGCGTAAGCAGCCGCTAATCATCATTGCCGGCGCTGATTATGGTCAAGGCTCCTCCCGTGACTGGGCGGCGAAAGGCGTTGCGCTGGCGGGTGTTGAAGCCATTGTGGCTGAAGGGTTTGAGCGTATTCACCGTACCAACCTAATTGGTATGGGGGTGATGCCGCTGCAGTTTGAAGAGGGCACCACACGGAAAACCCTAGCGCTGGACGGTACGGAAGTCTTCGACGTAGAAGGCCAGCCGCAGCCACGTGCCAAGCTAACATTGGTGATTCATCGTCAGAGTGGTACGACTGAGCGTGTGCCGGTGATCTGCCGCATTGATACTGCCGAAGAGGTCACGATCTACTCTGCCGGTGGGGTATTGCAGCGTTTCGCCCAGGATTTTCTTGAATCCACCACGGCGTAGCCAAGCAGGCGTTAACCTTTAGCGCCAAGGCGAGCACCCAAAGAGCCCGACGCTAAGCGCCGGGCTCTTTTTTCGGCATATTGTTATTGAGTATGGTTATTGAGCGCAGTCATTAAGAATAATCATTGAAAAAGGTTAGGGAGTGTTATTTATGTCTCATGCTGCACAAATCAGTATTCCTGCCACCTATATGCGTGGTGGTACCAGCAAAGGGGTTTTTTTCACGCTGAGCGATTTGCCTGAAGCAGCCCAGGTTCCCGGTGAAGCCCGAGATAAGCTGTTAATGCGTGTGATCGGCAGTCCAGACCCCTACGAAAAACAGGTTGATGGCATGGGCGGGGCGACGTCCAGCACGAGTAAGACCGTGATTCTTTCCAAAAGTGAGTCGTCGGATCACGATGTCGATTATCTGTTTGGTCAAGTATCGATTGATAAACCCTTTGTAGATTGGAGCGGCAACTGCGGTAACTTATCCGCAGCCGTTGGGCCATACGCGATAGCTAACGGTTTGGTAGACCCGGCCAGGGTGCCAGAAAATGGGATGGCTGAAGTGCGTATTTGGCAGGTCAACATCGGTAAAACGATTGTGTCTCAAGTGCCGATTGTTAATGGCCAAGTACAGGAAACCGGTGATTTTGAGTTAGATGGCGTCACCTTTCCCGCCGCTGAGATCCCCGTGGCTTTTATGGATCCCGCTGATGGTGAAGGAGCGATTTTCCCAACGGGTAATTTAGTCGACGACTTAGAAGTACCTGGGGTAGGCGTTCTAAAGGCAACGCTGATTAATGCG
The DNA here is from genome assembly GCF_000236625.2 of Halomonas sp. GFAJ-1. Lineage (NCBI taxonomy): Bacteria > Pseudomonadati > Pseudomonadota > Gammaproteobacteria > Oceanospirillales > Halomonadaceae > Halomonas > Halomonas sp. GFAJ-1. The sequence continues at coordinate 3,225 of NZ_AHBC01000029.1, read as the reverse complement.
GGTATTCCGACAGTGTTTATCAACGCCCAGGATATTGGCTATACCGGCTGTGAACTGCAAGAAGCAATTAATAGCGATGCCAACGCGCTGGCTATGTTCGAGACTATTCGCGCTCACGGTGCCGTACGTATGGGGTTAATTAAGAGCGTTGAGGAAGCATCAAACCGGCAGCACACACCGAAAGTGGCGTTTGTGGCTCCCGCCGCCAGTTACACGTCTTCCAGCGGCAAAGCCGTTGATGCGAAAAATATTGATTTAGTGGTGCGGGCGCTTTCAATGGGTAAATTACATCACGCGATGATGGGCACTGCAGCGGTGGCGATTGGTGCGGCGGCGGCTATTCAGGGGACGTTGGTGAATCTGGCGGCAGGCGGCACTGAGCGGGAGGCTGTCACATTCGGGCATCCATCGGGTTCCCTGCGAGTTGGAGCAAAGGCAAGCTTTGTTGAAGGGCGATGGCAGATTGATCAAGCCGTTATGAGCCGAAGCGCGCGGGTATTAATGGAAGGTAAGGTGCGTATCCCGGGTGATACGTTTTAAAAGCCCCTGACTCATCACGGTGTTGATCAGACGCTTTTACGCTATCTATGTTATTACTTTCAACCGCTCGACGATGGCCGTCAAGCGGTTGAAAGTGTTGCTTTATTCGTCAACCGTTACTACGTGTTAAAAGTGACTACTCGTCAAAGGCTACTTGGTCGCGCATACGATCAACAGTGGCGGGGCCAATGCCGTTAACGCGGGTTAGGTCATCCGCGTTTTCAAATGCGCCGTTGGTTTCCCGCTCTTCAATAATGGCAGCCGCACGGCTTGGGCCTACGCCCGGAAGCTCAGCCAGTAGCTCTTCATCTGCGGTATTTACATTGATGGGTGCCACTGCTTGGGCTAGGGCGGCACCTGATAGGCCTAAACTGAGGCTAAGCAGCAGTGCCGTTAGCAATCCTTTTAACGTTGTTTGCATGGATTAGCATCCTTTGAGTTGTTGGTTGGGCCGCCTATGCGCTTTTCACTAAGGCATGCTGCTTGCCTGGAAATAGCATTGCGGCCATGTGTTTTAAGCGGTGAAGTTTTATTAAGACGCCGCCTTGGTAAACTTAAGCGCTTCATCATGAAAATGCTGTAAGCCATGTACGACTGTTTTTGTAAGCATTTTGCTACGGGTTATGAGCAAATCGCTTACACAGCAAGGCTGGTTGGGCTGTTACAATGCGCCAAAATGAACATGGAGTACGCCCGTGGCTACTGATTCTCCCTTGATTATCGCCCTTGATTACCCCTCCCTAGATGCTGCTTTATGCATGGCCGATCAGTTAGATCCTTCGCGCTGCCGTGTAAAAGTGGGTAAAGAGTTATTTACGCGCAGCGGCCCAGCTGTGCTGGAAGCGCTGCATGGACGTGGGTTTGAAGTGTTTCTTGACCTGAAATTTCACGATATTCCCAATACGGTCGCAGGCGCGGTGCAAGCGGCGGCTGAGCAGGGTGTTTGGATGGTTAATGTGCATGCCTCAGGGGGCCGCCGCATGATGGAGGCTGCTGCTAAACGCTTAATAGACCACAACCTATCAACGCATCTAATTGCAGTGACTGTATTGACCAGTATGCAGGCTGAGGATTTACATGAGGCAGGGGTGGCGGCCACGCCGCAGGATCAGGTTATGCGATTAGCAGCGCTCACCCAGCAAAGCGGCTTAAACGGAGTGGTTTGTTCTGCACAGGAGGCTGCTCAGATTAAAGCGCAGTGTGGTGCTGAGTTTTTGAAAGTAACCCCTGGTATTCGACCGAGCTTTGCTGCTGCGAACGATCAACAGCGGATTATGACGCCTTCTGAGGCGATGCGGGTAGGTAGCACCCATTTGGTAGTGGGGCGGCCAGTTACCCAAGCCGAGGACCCTATGGCGGCGCTGGCGGCCATTGAAGCGGAGTTGGCGGCTTCTTGATGCTTGTTTGAGTCTTGCGCTATTCGCCTTCGATGCCAGTAATAGGCTTGATAGTGCCCCATCGGCGGCAGCTGGGGCACTGCCATATTAGGCTGTCGCTGGTAAATCCACAGCGTCGGCAGCGGTGACGAGGCCTGCCTTCCATAAGTGCCTCGGTATGATGCTTTAAAAGCAGTAACCGCGTATCGGGTGGGGTTTTACCGCTAAGGCGTTGGCTTTCCAAATAGAGATCGACCAAGTAATCAAGCCCGCCTAGGCTAGGGGCTTCACGAAGCCATTCTCCGGTGCGCTCTATCGCGCTATCAACACCTTCGCGGTGATGAATTAGCTCGCCCAGCGTGATAATCACACTGGTATAAGGTGCCTGGCCAAGCAGTTGGTAGAGCTGGGTCTCAAAGCCATGTAAGTCGTTATTGCGCTCATAGGCGCGCTGGAGAGCCGGCAGCATCGTGGGGATATGAGCAATATCTTGGCGAGGTATGCGTTCAAGGCCGTCAATGGCGCGACGGTAGTGCCCGTTTTCCATTTCTAACTCAGCTAAAAGAAGGGTGGCGCGAACGCAGCGCTCGTCTAGTTGCAGCGCTTTTTTTAAGTGTTTTCGAGCCAGCGCACGGCTGGACTGTTGAATTTCTTCTAAAGCCAGTTCGCATAACCAATGAGCTGCCGGTCGGCGCATGCCGGGCTGTTGCTTTAGGAGAGGCTGAGCAATATCCAGTGCAGACTGCCACCCTTTCTCACGTTCTAGTATATCGATCAGTAAGCGTTTGGCTTCTTGATGGTAAGGAGAATTAACAGCGTTTTCTAAAAGGTCGCTTAGCAAACGCTGCGCGCGGTCATGGACGCCTAGCGCCATAAAATCACGGGCTAGTTCGAACTGAATATGCTGGTTGGTAGACGCAGAGAGTGCTGGGCGAGCAAGTAAATTTTGGTGAATACTGACGGCTTTGTCGGCTTCGCCGCGTGCCCGAAACAGCTTGCCTAAGGCAATGTGAGTGCCCACGGTATCACTGTTAACTTCCAGTGCATGGATAAAGGTATTGATTGCTTCGTCAGGCTGCTCATTCAGAAGATAGTTCAGCCCGACGAAGTACTCGCGCGATATGTCGGGAGCGCGCGAGTCTGGCGTGCGCTGCTTGCGGAGGGAGGCGTGTCGGTATCCCAGGCCAAAACCAATGGCGATGGCTGCCAATAGTACACCCAGCAGCGCGAGATCAAACATTTACGCCACTTCCTTTAGCTCCTGGGTACGTAAACGGTCCAGCTCTTTGCGCTGCTGGGTGTACTATTG